>DATLCH010000339.1:0-4507 GCA_035526465.1 Candidatus Limnocylindrales bacterium
TCCGCAGCGCCAAGATATTGTCGAAAAATTTGACAACCGCTGGACCCAACCCGGTAATATCGTCACCAACGGCCCTTTCACCCTGGCCTCGTGGAAGCAACAGAATGAAATCGAGCTGCGCGCCAACAATAAATATTTTCGCGGCAGACCGGCGATGGATCGAGTAACCATGTACATGGTCAACGAGAAAACCACCGCGCTAACCATGTACGAGCAGGGTAATCTCGACTTCATCGATGAAAGCCATAGTATTCCTAGTCTCGACAAGCCGCGTCTAGCGAAGTTGCCGGAGTTCAAACTAGTGCCGCAGCTGCGCGGCGAGTATTACGGCTTTGCGGTTGACCGCAAACCTTTCGACAACCCAAAACTACGGCGGGCGTTTTCCCTGGCCATCGATCGCGACGTGTTTCCGAAAATTCTTCAGGGCGGTAAGACTCCGGCAACCTCTTGGATACCTCCGGGTATGCTGGCCCATAATCCCAAGATCGGCTTATCGCATAATCCGGACGAGGCGCGCCGGCTTTTGGCCGAGGCGGGCTATTCAGGCGGCAAGGGATTTCCGCCCATCGTTCTGGGCTATAACACTCAAGAAGATCATAAGCTGGTTGCGGAAGCGATCCAGGCGATGTGGCAAAAGACTTTGAACGTCGTGGTACAAATCGAAAACCAAGAATGGAAGGTTTACCTCAAAAAGTTGCAGACCGATCCGTTTGTGGTGCATCGTTCGGGCTGGGGCGCGGATTATCCCGATCCCGATAACTTTATGAAACTGTTCACCTCCAACAGCGGCAATAATCACGGCCGCTGGAAGAACCCCAACTACGATCAACTGCTCGACCAGGCGGCCAGCGAGAGTGATAATGCCAAACGTACTCAACTTTATGACCAGGCACAGCGGTTACTGACGGAGACGGACGCCGCGATCGCGCCGCTATTCTGGAGAGCCGAAGCGACCATGCTCAGTCCGAAGTTTACCGGCCTGGAATACAATTCGATGGCACGCATGGACTTGCGTAATGTAAAACCAGCCGTGAGTGGCGCCCGATAGACTGTCAATTTCCCAGCAATTTGCCATCCGGAGAATTTTCATGTTAGGTGCCGTGAAGTGTCTCATTCAACCCCTGCTTGATACCCAACAACGGAGAGAAAGGTAGAATTCATGGAACTGAGCGAAGATGATGTCTTACATATCCTAAAATTAATCGATGAATCGAAGTTCGACTATTTTCAGCTTGAAGTCGGCGAATTAAAAATTACCGTCAGTAAAGGCGATCCGATACCCCTTGGCAATAGCGCGCAGCCAGTTGCCACTGGCGCAGCACCCGCAGCCGCGCCCGCGGCGGCAGCGAAACCGGCGACTGCACCGGCCGCAGCGACAGCCGCACCGAAAGCCGCGACGATTCCCCCGGGCCATCTAGCGATTACAGCGCCATTGTTGGGAACGTTCTACGTCGCCCCCGAGCCGGGCGCGCCGCCCTTCATTCAAGTGGGCCAACAAGTCACGGAAGACACCACCTGCGGCTTGATCGAAGTGATGAAAGTCTTCAACAGTGTGCGCGCTGGCGTGAAGGGCACCGTTGTCGAAGTCGTTGCACCCAACGGCGGCTTTGTCGAATTCGGCCAACCTCTGTTCATCGTCAAACCGTAGCTGTGCGCTAGTTGTGGGGACAGGTTGCTTTTCGAGTCATGAAAAGCGGTCTGCCCCCCTTTTTTATTCAGGAGTTCCCATGAGCGTTACTCGAGTGTTGGTCGCTAACCGCGGCGAGATCGCGGTGCGGGTCATTCGTGCCTGCCAGAGTTTGGGAATTGAAACTGTTGTGGCGGTATCGGACGCTGATCGCGAAAGTATGGCAGCGAAAATGGCCAACCGCGCTGTCTGCATCGGACCGCCACGCTCCGCCGACAGTTATCTCAAAGTCGAAAACGTCATAGCCGCGGCGCAAGGCACCGGCTGCGATGCGCTGCACCCGGGCTACGGCTTTCTGTCTGAACGGGCGAGTCTAGCTCAGGCGTGTGTGGACAACAAAATTACTTTTGTCGGTCCGAGCGCAGAAAACATCACGATGATGGGCGATAAGCTCGAAGCCCGTAAGATCGCCCGGAGCGCCGGCGTGCCGCTAGTGCCTGGCTCCGATCATGCGCGGAATCCCACCGAGGCTGCGCAGCTCGCCAAGGAAATCGGTTACCCCCTCCTGCTCAAAGCGTCCGCGGGCGGCGGCGGTCGCGGCATCAAACTGGTGTGGAACGAGCACGAGATCGAAGACACCTTTCGCACTGCCGCCGCGGAAGCCCGCGCGGCGTTCGGCAACGATACGCTCTACATGGAGCGCTATGTCGGTAATGCGCGCCATATCGAAGTGCAAATTCTCGGCGACCAGCACGGCAACGTAATTCATTTGGGCGAGCGCGATTGCTCCTTACAGCGGCGCCATCAGAAGATCGTCGAAGAAGCCCCGGCCTACGCCGTGCCGGCCGAAGTGCGCGCACAAATATGCAACGCCGCGGCCACCCTGGCGCGCAGCATTGGCTACCAGAGCGCCGGCACCATAGAGTTCATCTACGACAACGACAGCCGCGCCTATTACTTTCTAGAAATGAACACGCGCATCCAAGTCGAACATCCGGTGACGGAAATGATCACCGGGGTCGATCTGGTCGCGCAGCAGCTGCGCATTGCCCGCGGCGAAGCGCTGCCGTTCACGCAATCGGACATTAGTTTCAATGGTCACGCCATTGAGTGCCGCATCACGGCCGAGTCGCCACAGCACGGCTTTCGCCCTTGCCCGGGTCTGATTTCAAACTGGCAAGCACCGACCGGGCCGGGCATTCGTCTCGATACCCACTGTTACTCCGGCTACTTTGTGCCGCCCTATTACGATTCTCTTTTGGCAAAATTGATTGTGCACGGGAAAAACCGGCAGGAGGCCGCGGACGAAACCAATCGCGCTTTAAATAATTTTCACGTCACAGGCATCGATACGTTGATTCCATTCTTGCAAGTAGTGATCGCCGATGCCGACTATCGGAACGGAAAAGTGAACACGCAATGGCTGGAAAAGAAACTGGCGGAGTATTCCGCGACAATTGCGGCTTAAAGCTAAATCCTTTCTACCGGCGAAGGCACGAATCAGCACGAACTGCTGATGCGCGACATCGTCCGCAACGACGATGTCTGTGCCGTGCGCAGCACCGCTGCGCGCAATCTGCTCCTCGCCTTGGTGAACAACTTACGCCGCGCAAGGATTTAACCCAGGTTAGTGTGGGCAAAGCCAGCCTCGATGTCGTCTTGGAAAAAGCGCCCGCAAGATCCCAACTGAGTAGTCGTAATTACCTAGAGTCTAGGCCGTACCCGCGGAATCGATAGCCAGTCATTTTATCAATTAGACAGCGATAAAATTACGCTCGAATGACTAACAGAATAATGCCGTGATTTCGTTACTGCTCAAACGTCTCTTTCACGGTCTGTTAGTTCTCTGGGCAGTAGCCACGCTGACATTTTTGCTCCTGCGCGTGGCTCCGGGCGGACCTTTCGACAGTGAACGGAAGTTGCCGCCGGAAGTAATCGCCAATCTCGAAGCCAAATACCATCTCGATGAACCGGTGTGGCTGCAGTACTTTCGCTACTTGGGTGCCATCGCGCAGGGAGACTTCGGGCCATCGTACAAATATCTCGACCGCGGCGTAACCGAAATTATTGCCGATACCCTGCCGACTTCCATTGTCCTCGGCGCCTTGGCCATGTTGTTTGCCGTGGTCGTCGCATTGCCAGTCGGAATCACCGCCGCTTATTTCCGCAACTCTTTCATCGATCGCTTGTGTATGTCCGTCGCTGCGCTCGGCATTTCTCTGCCTAACTTTGTGTTGGGTGCGCTGCTGATCTGGGTCGTGGCGTTACAACTAGGCTGGCTACAGATCGGCCGCTGGGACGACTGGTCGAGCGTGATTCTGCCGACGATAACATTAGGCGCGGCGCCCACGGCTTTTCTCGCTTCGCTGTTACGTTCGACCTTAATTGAAAGTATGAGCGAAGAGTTTGTCCGGACCGCCCGGGCCAAAGGTTTGAAGGAAGTTTTTGTAATCGGTAAGCATGCCCTGCTCCATTCGTTAATTCCGGTCTTGACGGTCATGGGCCCGCTGGCGGCGGCGCTACTGACGGGTTCGTTCGTCGTCGAGTTTGTCTTCGCGATACCCGGCATGGGTCGATTTTTTATCACGGCCGTTACCGATCGTGACTACCCACTGATCATGGGCGTGACGCTGGTCTATACGGCGCTGCTGGTTTGCGCCAATTTGGTCGTCGATCTGCTTTACAGCTTCGTTGATCCGCGCATTCGCGTCGAGTAGCTTATGAACGCCGGACAAAAATCAGTCGATGTCGTAATTGCCATGAGCGCCGCCTTCGTCGGCCTGGTCGTCGTCGCGGCGTGCTTGGCTCCTTGGATCGCGCCCTATGGGTTAGGCGGGCTGGAAGAAAAGCAGTTGCTGCAGACGCCCAGCGCAAATCATC
>DATLCH010000340.1:0-11252 GCA_035526465.1 Candidatus Limnocylindrales bacterium
AGGTCGATGAGTTCAAGCGTGTGAAGCCGTCATACCAGCATTGACCAGCATAGAACTCATCGGGCGCAGTTGTGCTGTGGCTTCATCTGCCACAGGTCGAGTCGCTATCTACTTTCTAATTTACCGCATTACGCTCGTCGCCCGGCGAGGCTCATGCGATTCACATCCCCTGAGTACCTACAAATAATTCTTCGTGGCGGGTTTTTCCTGTAAGTTCAAGCATCGACTAACTCTCCCGCTATTTTGGTAGCGATCTCATTGTTGAGTAGCGCTGTCGCTCTGCCGCCGCCGGTTTGCAGCGCTTATCGAGAACAAAGCTTGTTTGGTTTCGGCTTGGTATTCGCCGCGCCGATCGACGTTAACTGTCGTGCTGCATATGCGTGTCCACTTGGCGAACCAAGTACCCGCGGCGCTGAAGCGAGAACGTAAAGCGCTTTGGCAATAACCATCGGCAATCATTTTCAATACGCTTCAAGCCATCAGTTCTGACGGTGAGTCGTTCTGCTCCTCAACGACGCCAGACGAGCCGATACTCGTTATGAAGTATAACCACAACACCTCACACTTTAGCCTTCAATTGTGTAGGATAATCCCTTCTTTGTTCCTTGGATATTCAACAAATCCCAATCAAAACGGCGGTTTCTGGCATGGTACAGAATTTGATATAGGAGCCTATTCGGGGAAGAAAAAGACTGATTAATGCCTAAAACAAACGGGTGAGTATAAACAATAACGACTGAGATAGGAGGAATGGGTATGCAAAGTTTGAATCGCACAGGGGTTAAATATTTTATTGGCGCGGGGGTCACGGCGACGTTACTCATGAGCCAGGGCTGTTTGGCGACCAGGGATTGGGTTCGCGAGAACGTCAACGATCCCCTGTCGGGACGTATTACGCAAACCGAGGGACGCCTAAAAGAACATGACGGTCAGATCGGTACTCTCGGCACTCGTATGACCGGAGTCGAAGGCAAGCTCGGCCAATTCGAAGGGCGTCTCGGCCAGGTCGACGCCAAAGCTGAGCGTGCTCTCAGTGCAATCTCGAATCTTCGCTTGGAGCGCAAGATTGTCATCGATATGAAGGATGGCGCGAATTTCGCTTTTAACTCCGCCAGCCTGCCGCAGCAGGCGCAGCGTGAGATCGATGGCTTCTTGAGCGACCTTAAGGGCGATGTTGCCGGCGCAGACGGAACGGTTTTCTTGGTTGCCGGCCACACCGATAGCGTTGGCAATGAAGAGTATAATTACGAACTTGGCAAGAAGCGCGCCGATGCGGTGAGCCGTTATCTGATCACGAAAAAGAGCATGGATCCGATGAAAGTTATACCGGTATCCTACGGTCAGAGCGCTCCGGTATCGGAAAACAACAACGCCCAGGGGCGGGCCAAGAACCGTCGCGTTGAAATTCTAGTCTATCGCGAAGGCATCACTTCTCAGGCGGCCGCTCCGGCAGCGCAACAGCCAGAGGCACCGCGCTCATCGTCTTCCCAGACGACACAGCCAAGCGGTGAAAAAATCACCCAGCGTTAGTTCCTTGTAAGTAGACGGGGGCAGAAAAAAGGCGGAGTCATCGACTCCGCCTTTTTTTATTGCTGTCTAACATGGACGCGTGGCGTCCGGCCCCAGCCCTATTGATACAGTTTGTCTATGTAACCGCTGTCGTCCAACTCGCGCACGAAATGGGTGTTCCATAGCGCCAGTGGATTGAAGCCGGCGATCTCGGGGTCGCGCCGCACGGCGAGCTGAAACACGTTGGCAATGCCTTCGAGTGACGGGTAGGGTTTTTTCTCCAGTGATTGCGCCCACTCATCGTACAAAGTTTCGACTTCCTGGTCGGTTTGCAGTTTCAAAATCGGCGTTGCGTGTTCCTTGAGGATCTCCAACGTTTCGTCCTTGCGGGTGATAAAAAAATGGATCGCATCGACCAGGCCCTTGGTGAGCAGGCGAATCTCTTGGGGGTGATTTTTTACAAATGTCGTGGTGGTCGTCAGCGTGACGCCACGAATCATCGGAATTGCCCGCACGCTGATGACATGGGCGCCGGCTTTGGCGGCGCGGCTGTCATGCGGGATGGTGACGAACGTAGCATCATATTCGCCGCTCACTACCTTTCTCCAGCGATCTTCGGACGAGCCGCGTAACTCGACAAGTTCGACGTCGCCGCGATCGACATCTAGTCCTTCTTTTTTCAAAAACAGCCAGATATTCAGGCCGGCGTGGGAAGTTAGCTTGTCGGCGACGATTTTTTTACCTCTCAGGTCCTGCACGGAGCGGATGTCTGGCCGCACTATAAGTTTGTTTTCAGTCCAATTATTAGTCGGCTGTGCCAGGTGAACGAAGTCTTCGCCATTTTTGGCATTGCGCACGTAGAGATTATGATGATTGCCGGAAATCAAATCGACGTTGCCGCTCTTGAGCGACTCGACCGCTTTTTCACGTATAAGTTGCGGCGACGTGTCGACCTCAAGCTCGTTCTTCTGCCAGCAACCCGACTTGTCGGCGACAAGCCATAGCGGTGCGTGTGAATTGGAGCGATATATAATACGGAGTTTTTTATTAGCCATAGAACCTTCCCGTGGGGTTGTAATCAGTGCTACGCGCGTCATAGCACTAGTCAGAACTGTTTTGCCAGTGCCAAATCAGGGGTGAAGCCGCAGGCCGAGCCAGAGCGTGATAACGGCGAGTAGTAGAATGCACCAGTTGGCGCCCGTGAGACGCCGAATGATCGCGTTAAGTTGCTCCGGTGTGACCTCGTCGCCACCCTCAATCCGCCTGACAAAACGATGGCCGATACCTAGAGCCTGGTACACGCTGAAAATCACCAACAGAAAGGCGAACAGCAACTTAAGGCTAAGGTTATATGCCAGGTACTTGAGAAAATTTTCGCGATAAGCCGCCTTCAATTCGGTGAGCTGGAATGCTCCCGTAAACAAGATAATTCCCAGCGAGCCGACTTGGAGCGGATTGTAAAACTTCAAGCCGCGGACGAAAAATCGCACCTTTTGTTCATGGTTTTCCAACACCGCGACCGCCGGCAGCAACATCAGCCAAAAGCCGATGACTGCGCCCAAGTAGACCACCAGCGCGATCACATGAAGCCAAGAATAGAACATCGGGCAATGGGATCATCCCCAACTGAAGCGAGAGCCCTTCTTGTAAGGCTTGCCGGCAGCATCGTAGGTGTCGCCGATAACCTCGAGCTGTTCGCGAATGCGTTCGCGCTCGCGCTCTTGGTGCGCTTCGAAAGCGGCGGCGTCTTTGGCGCGCCGCTCGACGAATGCCGCCAGCTCGCGCTCACGCCGTTGGATAAACTCTCGTTGCTCGTTTTCCCATTTATCGTACGAATCTTTGAGCAGGGTGCGGATATGAAAATTCAGATTGTCCCGGATCACCGTGGATTTGTGGCAGTGCGGGCAAAAGATAACGTTGCCGATGGTGAAATTCTTGACGTTCTGTTCGTGTATGCCATTGCATTTGTAGCAGCGCATCGGAATGTTCCAGGAGTCGATCGGTGGCAGCTCCACGTAGTTGACATCGGCTTCGGCGAATGCGGAACCGGAGCTACCGTTGACGACGGCGGTTTGTGCCACACCTGGACTGGCCGGCGTGCCGGCCGTCTGAGGGCCAGCTGCCGAAGACGCAGTGGGTTTCCCCTGTCCCTTGCGAAAACGCGACTCGAAACTGTCGCCAAAATTAGTTTCTGGATGCAGCTCCCGCGCGCGTGCGATCAACGCTTCTTCGGACTCGACATTGTTGGGATCGGTGATGCAGACATCGACGGGGCAAACCGCCGCGCAGGCCTCGTAGTCGTGAAACCCGACGCATTCCGTGCATAACTTTGGATCGATAACGAAAATTGTCGGCCCCTGCGAAATTGCGTTGTTTGGACACTCGGGCTCGCAGGCACCGCAGTTGATACATTCGTCGGCGATCATTGTTGCCATGAACGTGAAACCTCCAAAATAACTAGCGTGGAATTGCCATCGGCGTGAAACAGCGGATATCCTAAATGAAAAAAAACGCCGTTGCAAATCTTTGGATTGGCTAACAGCGGAATATCAGAGGCATTTCTCCCGTTACCGGCGGGCCCGGCACGGCCCACGAATTCAATGATCCGCCGTTACGCGCTCTATTTCATCGGCACCTGCGGCGCTTCCAACGAGCGCTTGCAGCGACGGGTTTATACGAAATCCGTCGCTGCGCTCGCCGGCCCACAGAGAGTCGAATGCTTCCAGACAACTAAAATGACCGCCGCGCCAAACGAGTTGAAGGAACGCCCTCTTGGCGCGTGCAATCTCGTGAGTTATGATGCCGCATGATGATTCACCGGCAAGTAAATTTAGCGCGCATATTTTCGCTGGCTTTTGCAGTCGGACTAGTTGTCTTGCCGGCTAGTATTTCCCGTGCTGCTGAGACTCCGAAGAAGCTGCGCTTGGCTTATGCCGGTTGGGAAATCGGTACGGCCGTCGCTTACATTGGTGTCGATGGGGGATTGTTCAAACAGTATGGTCTCGATATCGAAGAGCTGCCCATTCGCGACACGTTGAGCGCGGGTGTACAGTCGTTGCTCGGCGTCGATTTGCTAATCGGTTTCGGCAATCCATTGGCGGTGGTTCAACCGATGGCGAGCGGCGGCGATGTCACGGTTATCGGCTCCCATGTCAGCTTCGATCAGTACGGCATGGGGGTCGCGTCGTCGATCGAGGCGGTAAAAGATTTAAAGGGCCAGAAGGTCGGCGTCTCCGCTCTCGGTGCGCGCTCGGACTTAATTGCTCGCGTCATGTTGCGCCGCGCCGGACTAGATCCGGCCAAGGACGTCGAAATGGTGGCGGCTGGATTGGCGCCGCAACGCGCTTTGGCATTATCGAAAAACCTCGTGCAAGGCGTGCCGTTTCGGGAGGATATCGCCGCCGAAGCGAAGAAAGCCGGGATTAAAATTATCGACGTCAAAAGCGTCCCCGTGCTTACCGATCTGTTAATGACGACGCGCTCGTTTATCAAGCGGGACGAAGAGGTGATTCGCCGTTTCATGAAAGGATATGCTGCGGCGATCCATTATTTTCTTTCGAAACGTATCGAAAGTTTGGCGATTTTGAAAAAATACTTTCCTGGCACCCAAGGCGTCTCGGTCGACGCCATGTATGACGCCTACTCCGCTCAACTCCGCCCGCTGCCCGAGTTCAACAACGAATCACTCCAAGCCATCATTGACGTCAGCGCGGCAGCAGACCAGCGTGCCGGCAAGCTCAAACCTTCCGATATCACTGACCCGCGCTTTTTCGACGAACTCAAGAACAGCAAGTTTTTGAAGGACCTCTACATCGAGAAAGTGAGCCTGTGAGTAGCCGCGATTAGGTTCACATACAGCGCTCTCGTTAACTGCGTAATATCGGAATGCGGATGGCGATTCTCGGCTAGTGCCTGCCGCACCGGTTTGGCGAGTCTCCGATAAGCCAATCTTAACTGGAACTTTCACAACCCTTTTGATATGCAGCAGAAAATATATTTAGGCGGAGGAACCCATGAGACTTAAAGACCAGGTGGCGATCGTGACGGGGGCGGGTCGTAATATCGGCGAAGATGTATGCAAGCTGTTTGTCGCGGAAGGCGCCAAGGTCGCCGTTGTCGATCTAGATCCCGGAAGAGGCAGCAACGTCGCTAGTGAAATCAATGCGAAAAATCCCGGCAAAGCAATTTCCGTCGTTTGCGATGTCGCCAACGCAACCTCGGTCGATAGCATGGTCGAAACCGTGGTAAAGGCATTTGGAGGTGTCGATATCTTGGTCAACAACGCAGCCTGGACCGACCACAAAACGCTCTTCGACATCACCGAAGAGGAGTGGGACCGGACGATGAACGTGTGCATGCGCAGCGTATGGTACTGTACCCGCGCGGCAGCCAAGGTCATGATCGACCAGAAGCGCAAAGGTCGCATCGTCAATATTGCATCGACGTCGGGCCACTGGGGGCGCAAAGAAGCGACCGCCTACACCACCGCCAAAGCCGGTGTGTTGAACCTGACCCGTTCCATCGCCGTGCAGTTGGCGCCCGAAGGCATCCGGGTAAATTCGGTCTCGCCCAATCGAATCGGTTCTCCAGTCGGGCAACAGGACGTGCCGGAAAATCGTTTCGTAAAAAATCTCGCTGGCCGGCGCGGCGTACCAATGGATATCGCCAAAGCCGTCGTCTTCATGGTCTCCGACGAGTCCGAGTTCATTTACGCCATCGATTTGCCGGTCGACGGCGGCGCCTTGGCGATCCGCGACTAGCTGATAAGATTTCATGTCAGGGCGGTGGAGTCTTCAACTTCACCGCCTTTTTGTTTCATGGCTTGGCAAGATGCACTGCAGAAGCGCTGAGGCATGAAGCAAAAATCTCCACCGCGAATAGGAGCAAGCATGAGTGAAAACGCAATCCAATCTGGCGTGAAACCCGACGCGACGCTGAAATCGCTACCCGATACGGTTTTGTGGGGCTATATCGCGGCCAATCTTCCGCCGGCGTTGACGATCAAGTCGGGACAGATCGTCGAGATCGAAGCGCTGTCGCACCAGGGTCTTACCACCAACAAAGATCCCGAGCGGTTTTTTGCCGGTTACGGCATTCCCGGGGCTGACGTTCTTGCCGATGCCAAGATTATTTACTCCGAAGTGAAACGTCCGAAAGGCGCAAGCGTTCATATACTCACGGGACCGATCTATGTAGAGGGCGCAGAACCCGGCGACACCTTGGAGATCCGCGTGCATGATATTAAATTTCGCGTTCCCTACGGCGTCAATAATACCGGACCTGGCAAAGGTGTCCTTCCCAAACTCCTGACCGAGGCGACAGCGAAACTGATCCGCATCGATCTCGAACGGCGAGTGGCTTTATTCTCGGACGACATTCACATACCGCTCAATCCGTTCATGGGCATCATGGCGGTATCGCCGCCGACCAGTTTGGGGATGGTATCATCCACGCCACCGGGTGCCTGGGGCGGCAATATCGATCTAAAGTTCACCGGCATCGGCTCGTCGTTGTTCTTGCCGGTATTCAACAAGGGCGGGCAATTCTTTACCGGCGATGGCCATGCAGTGCAGGGCGACGGTGAGGTGGATGGCGGCGCCATCGAAATCTCGCTCAAGCCGACACTGCAATTCATCCTACACAAGGGCAAGGTGACCAAGCAGCCGCGGGTCGAAACCGCGACGGATTATCTGACTACCGGTCTCGACGTCGATCTTAACGTCGCCGCGCGCATTGCGCTGCAGCAGGCTGTCGAATTTCTCGAGCAGGAAAAAGGTTTGAGCGCGGCGGATGCTTACGCGCTATCGAGTCTGGCTGTGGATTTAGGTATTGGCGAAGCAGTCGACATCGTCAATCTTGTCTACGCTAAAATTCCTAAAAATATTTTCAAAAATAATCCGGCGTTCTGGCATAACCCGGCATAACCCGTTCAAGATTCCAAGTTCAAGCGTTCAACGATGAGTCGAAGTCGGGACGAAATCGTGCCGCCTCGAACAATCGCGATTTCGCGGCGAGTTTCCTTAAGGTTCCTAGCCGTCGTCGGCGTTGGTTGCGGCTGCGCGGCGCCGGGACGCCAGTGATGCCAGGATCGAGAGCAAGAGGATCCCACCGATTACGCCAAGCGACGCGCCTATGGGAATCTTATAGATATCGACCAGGAGCATTTTGACGCCGACAAAAACCAGCACGAAGGAAAGTCCCACTTTCAAGTAGACAAATAGTTCCATGATGCCGGCCAGCATGAAGTAGAGCGCGCGCAAGCCAAGGATGGCAAACACGTTGGACGTGTAGACGATAAACGGATCGGTGGTGATGGCGAAGATCGCCGGTATCGAATCGACAGCGAAGATCACGTCGGTGGTTTCCACGACGATCAAGACCACCATCATGAGCGTCGCATGTCGCTTCCCGCCTTTTAAAATGAAAAAATTCTGCCCGTGATATTCATGGGTCACCGGTATCATGCGCTGGAACAGCCGCACCACCGGATTTTTCTCCGGCTCGATCTTCTCATCGCCCTGCAAGAACATTTTTATGCCGGTGACGACGAGAAAGCCGCCAAACACGTAGATCATCCAGTGGAAATTCGACAGCAGAGCCGCGCCGGTGATGATGAAGATCGCCCGTAGAACCAGCGCGCCGACAATTCCCCAAAATAAGATGCGGTGCTGGTACTGCGCCGGGGTGTTGAAGTACTGGAAGACCATCAAGAAGACGAACAGATTGTCAACGCTGAGAGATTTTTCGATGACGTAACCGGTCAGGAATTCGAGCGCCTTTTCTTGCCCCCAGAGGTAATAAACGCCGACGTTGAAAATCAACGCCAGGCCGATCCAAATACCACTCCAAAGGCCGGCTTCTTTGAGCGAAACCGCATGGGCTTTGCGATGAAAAATGCCGAGGTCGATGGCGAGCATACCAAGCACGAAAACATTGAAAGCTATCCAGAGAATTAAACGATCCGAATCCATTAGGTCTCCGTTCCAGAAAAAGGCTAGAGCAGCACAGGCGCGTGCCGGAACAAACGGGAACGAGAAGAAAGCCTAAATACGAATCACGCCGTGGCGTTGATGCAGATCAGGCGGAGAGCTGGACGAGCGCGCCAGTGATAGCGCGTGCGGAGAAACAGATTGCACCGCGGCCGTGATGATAGTGAAACTTCCCGGAAGAATAGCTCGGCGGTGCTTGCCGGCGACTTTCGGCGCTGAACGCGACACCGCAGAGCGCGCCTGCGCTTCTTCCCGTTCAAGGGGAGTCTCAGGATCAGTCGAGCGCTCGCTCACTTCGTGCACGGTGACCGTACGCGCGAGCGCGAGGCTGAAAATCAACCCAAGAATAAGAAGGCAATTGAAAACTATCCGGCCCACGGCAAATACGGGTAAACATTTCGCTGGGTCAAGTCAATATGTCGCGGCGCGACACTTGGATCGATCCGGCATGAATTTCCCTCGCGATAGCGTCGAATGCCCAGTTGTGGAATCATAGTGTTAGTCGGGCAGCAGGCAAGAAACTGTACGCTCCGCCTGAAATGACGGGCTTGGGCCGTCAACTTTGCGTCTTCGCCGCCTATACGAAAGTTAATCCGATTCTTAGCTGCCTTCCTTGCGGCTAATTCTATGCTTCCCAGTACTTCTCTTTTTTCAACTGCTCAACCACGTAGGTCTTCGGGTCTCGGCTCGCCGGAATTGTCGTGGCGATGCAGGCGACGTGGCGCACATCTGAGTGCTCGACGGTGCGGATCACGTGGGGCGGTTCCTGGCCGGCGGCGAGGCCGCGGACGGCGTTCAACATGAACTTGCGCACGGCGATCACCGTCATGTCGCTCACGCCGAGATGTTCTTGCGAACGGTCGCAGATCGCTCCCATGGTTTCCGTAGCACAGGCGTCGTGCACCAAAAAGATCGATCCCATGCCGGTGAAGTTTTCCCGCCGCTGTTTTTCGCGATCGATTAAATAATCATTCTGCAGATTACGAATTTTGATGAAGTCGGCGCCGATCTCGTCTTCGTGCTGCCGTTCATCCGGCTCGATCGGCCGGTTGCGGCGAAAGTGAATGTTGTAGCGCATGCTGTGCGTGTCATCGATGGGCACATGGGAGTGGATCGTGTAGCCTTCCGGATTACCCTTGATGCCGCCCGTGGGAATAAAGCCGTGGCAGGGCATGACGATATTCGAGACGCGCAGATAAACGGTGTCGGCAGCGATCTTGCGGCAAGAAAGCATGCGGATGCCGTAGTCCATCTCGATGCCTTCCAGTGTTGGCGCGGTGTCGGCCACGTACAGCGCCCCATCACCGCCGCCGCGCTGCCGTTCACCGGTGAAAGACCGGTGCAGGAACGACAAGTGGGAGGAATCGCATTCGCCTTCTAAACCTTGCAACCAACTGCACTCTTGGATCGATTTGCTGACGTAGATTTTTTCCGCCGGCATGCCCATCCATTCATAAGCCGGCAAGAGCGGCTGCTTGTCCTTGGGTCCCATATAGGTCCAAATGATGCCGCCGGCTTCCTGACATGCATAGGCGTTTTGCCGGACTTTATTTTTCAGCGTGCTATCTGCGGGCTCCGCCGGGGTGTCGAGAACCCTGCCGTCGAGAGCGTATTTCCAACCATGATAGATGCAGCGCAGGCCGCACTCTTCATTGCGGCCAAAAAACAACGACGTGCCACGGTGGGCGCAATGCTCATCGAGTAGGCCGACTCTGCCTTGGGTGTCGCGAAAGGCCACGAGATCTTCACCGAGCAAACGCACGCGCACCGGCGGACAGTCAGGTTCGGGAATTTCGCTGGCGAGCAACGCCGGAATCCAATAACGCCGCATGAGTCGGCCCATCGGTTTGTCCGGGCTTACTTGGGTCAGCATGTCGTTTTCTTCGCGTGGCAGCATGGCTTGGTCTTCTTTCAGAGCGAGTTATTGTTTAGCCGATTTTGAATTCTCCCGGCGTGATTTCGACAATGCGATTTGTCGCCGGATCGCGGATCGTGCCGACGGGGTCTTTACCGGCAGCGATGGCGTCCATCGAGTCTTTGTAGAGTTTGCGCAACATGATCACGCCCTTGTCCGACACGCCCAAATGTTCGATGCTGCGGTCGCAAATCTCCCCTTGACTTTCCTGGGCGGCGCGGTCTTGATCGCCGCGCGCCAGATATCCCGTTGTTTCGTCGTAACGGTAGTGCCCCGGCGTGGTTTCGACCACGCCTTTAGCGGCGTTGTCCGGCGGGATCTTGCCCACGGGTTTGCCGTTCACCACGGGCGTGAAGTAGACGGTGAAGTGCATCGTGTGGGTGTCGTCCGCCGGCACGCGCCAACGCAGGGCTTCAAAGCCGGGGTGATTGGCCGCCATGCCGCAGGGATGTTCGTCCGGCACATGATAGCCGGTCTTGTTGAGTGTCGGCATGATGAAATAGCTGACGGTCTGATAGCGCTCGCCGCCGCCCGTGCGCGAGAAGGTGTCGCGGATGCCATAATCGAAGTAGTCGGACGTCAGCACCGTGTCCGTCCACTTTTTGGTGTTGGGCGTGCGGTGCAGCCACTTAAAGTGATGTTGATCGACCGTATTCTCGACCATCTGCAAGAAATTGCAGCTGGCAATGCGCCCCTGCAGCGAGCGCACGCCGTCTTCGCGCACCAGCACATCGTAGCGTGGCAAAAGCGGCGCCGGATCAGGCCCGAGATAAGCGAAAATGACGCCGGCCAATTCTTCTACTTTGTAAGCCGGCTGGCGCACTTTGTCTTTGAAATTT
>DATLCH010000358.1:0-4859 GCA_035526465.1 Candidatus Limnocylindrales bacterium
GCCATGAAATGCGGATGGATGTTATAGCCGGAATAGCGCGGGTTATTATAGATGAGCATTGGCATGCCGACCGCGCGATCGACCATTTTCAAATGCTCGATAATTTCATACTCGGAGCGGTCGGCGTAATAATACGGTCCGACGTGGCCAATCGCCTCGGCGCCAATCGCCTTGGCATGCCGCCCTAAATCGATCGCCGTATAGGGATCAACCGCGCCAACATGCACGACCACCGGAACGCGATGCTTCACTTGTTGAACGATGATTTCGGCGACTCTTTTACGCTCCTCCGTCTGCATCGCCGCTCCCTGGCCGTAGGAACCCAGAATAAAAAAAGCCTGCACGCCGCAGGCGACAAACCAGTCGGTCAGCTCACGCATAAGCGGCTCATCGATGCTGCCATCCTCGCGAAACACGGTCGGGCTCGGCAAAACCACGCCTCTAACTTCTTTCATAAAATCCTCCGGAATCTTTTTTGCGCCTTTTGCGCTCTTTGCGGCCAATCTCAGGCAGGAATCTTTTTTCTGTGTGTTCTTTGTGCTCTTTGCGGTTAACTTCTTAATTCCCCCGTTCCGCCTCTTCCATCGCCGCACGCAGCATGGCGCCGTGCAAATCAACCGAGGTCATCGCGCAGTATTCCAGGCCGTAGGTTGGCCGCTCCTCCGCCATGCCGGTCTCAAGCAAGCGCTGCAACGCCATGCGATTGAAACTGGCGTGGCCCATGACGCCTGCTTCGTGTTCTTCCAAATCGGCTTCGACGTGGGTGGCGAAGTAAGTTGCCTTCGCGCGATCGAAGCCGTAGTGGCTGGTCAAGGCTTTGTAACAGGCCGCCGACCAATGGCCGATCTGTTCCTCGGTGGTAACTGCGGCATACCATTCCGCGGCGGAACCCTCGTAAACGATGCTGCGCATGAAATCAATCTTGCCGCGGAACTCCGACAGCATGGATGAGGTAAACACTTCGTCCTCGCTCAGACCTAAAGCTTTCGCTGTCTCCATCATGACGAGAAAATGGCCCGGCGGCTTGGGATGAATGAACTCGTCGGCAATCTTCTCGCCTATAGGTCCCATCAGGTCGCGGTTCACTTTTAGAAAGGTGATATTGCGATGATAAGTGCAGGCGGTCAACGTATTGATCTCGATGGTGTACGCGCCCCAATTGCGAAAGAACAGCTGCAAGGTTTTCCGCGGCAGCTTGCCGGTCATCAATTGCTGCATGAACGGCTTTTGATTGACCCGCGCTTCCCAACGTTCGCGGACTTTGCCATACAGTGTTTCGACAATTGCTTTGGCCTCCTGCGGCGGATACTTCTTGCCTCGTTCTAGCTGAATTGTCATGCGGCACCTCCCGGTTGGTGGACGTCCTTGAAAGTAAAAATTTCAAATTATCGGGCAGCCCGGATCGTCTGTCGACTTGCGGGGATCGGCCATCGGATCGAAAGCACATTCGTTGGTTTGAGTCAGCGAATCTTCAATTCCTTCTGCACTTCGCGCAGCAGCGCGAAGTCGCGCACTTCCTCGGCCGTCTTCTTTTTCTCGGTCAGCAGTTCCCACTCTTGATCGGTGATTTCCCCGTTGCGGCTGAGCGAGTTGACGATGAGATCATAGGATCTCTCGGCCACCTGGTTGGTCTGGTCAAGATAACGCATCATCTCCGGTACCACTTCTTTTTTGTTGTCAAAGACAAAACGGTGCGCTTTCATTAAGGCGCGGACCACGCGCTTCACATGTTGCGGGTTTTGCTGGAGCAGCTTGTTGGTAACGGCGATACCCGAAGTCGGTAGAGCGAACTCGACATCCTTTGGTCCCGCGAGTGCGCGAAAGCCCTCGTTTTGCAGGCTCAAATCGAACGGCGAAGAAACCGAGATCGCCTCGACCACCCCCGAGCGCAGCGCTTGCGCCCGCACCGGCGCCTCGCCGAGTGAGATCGGCTTGACCATGCTGGGGGAAAAACCCTTACTGCGGATCATCTCTTCGGCGGCTTTCTGATCCGAACCGAAAAGTGTCGCGACGCCTAGTTTCTTCCCGTTCAAATCGCGGATTTCTTTGATCTCCGGCCTGACGATCAAAAAGTGTTCAGACTTTTTCACCGAAACCGCGACAAACTTGATTGGAAAGCCGCCGACGATGCTACGCAAGGTGCTACCGAATGTCGCAGTAAAATCGATATCGCCATTGAGCAGCGCGGTCGCGCCCAGGCGCGGATTGACTTGGATCATCTCCACATCCATCCCCTCATCGGCAAAAAATCCTTTGCGCAGGGCGATGACGAACGGCGTATTCGAATTGCTTCGGCTCGAGTACGACATGCGCACCTTGGTCGGCTGCGCCGCCCAGCTCGTCGTGAAAGCGCACAGGATACCGACCAGCCCCGCCAAAAAATGAATTCTTTTTATCCGATACTCCATTACTGCAACACTCTCTTATGTTTTTGCACCGAATCGTTCCGGCGCGAACGGCACCGACTTGCGGCCCGGCCCGCCAATCAATAGTTCCGCAGCCAATTTACCGATCGCCGCGCTTGTGGTCATGCCATGGCCGCCGAGACCGGCGACCCAAAAAAAGCCCGCGATGTCGGCGTCCCAACCAACCACGAAACGCCCGTCCGCCGTCAAGGTACGCAATCCGGCCCAGCCCCGACTGATGGAAACTTCGGACAACCCGGGCATGTAGAGCTGGATCTTTTCGGCGAGCATTTCTTTGACGCTCTCGTCGAGCGGTGGATCGCTAGCCAACAACTCAGTCTGATCGCAGGCACAGAGCAACAATCCCGCGCCTTCCGGACGAAAATAAATATCATGGCTGACGTCCCAAACAAAAGGCCACTCACGATCGACCCAGGGCAGCGCGGGCGAAACGAACAGGTGACGCCGGCACGCGCGCAACGGCAGCGCTCGGGCGCCGGCTAAATGCGCGACGCCGTTAGCCCATGCGCCGCTAGCATTCACCAAGACCTTGCAGCTGACGAGTCCATCGGCAGTTTGCAATTCGATATCCGCACCAGGCTTGACTCGTGCCCCGGAGAGCGCCGCATTGTAGCGAATCTTCGTCCCGCGGCTAACGGCGAATTTTAAGTAACCGGACAGCAGCGCATGAATGTCGACGACACCGTCGCTGGCACACCACAAGGCCCCATCGAACTCAGCTTCTTTGAGCAACGGCACATGGCGGATCGCTTCTTCGGGCGACCACTCCGCTATGCCGCTAATCCCGACCCTCCGGCCAATCTCGCCGTCGCGTTTGAGCTTGTCCCAGCCCGCGCCGCTGCCGAGCAAAAGCGAACCGTTATTTCTGAATAATACCGGCTCCGGCCAATCGTCAGGTAGATTGCGGATGAATGTCGCACCATCTAGCGCCAGCTTGGTAAGATCGGCCTCGCCGATGCACTGGCGCAACATCGCTGCATTGCGGCCCGAGGCATGAAACCCCGGAATACTTTCTTGTTCCAAAACTAAGACGTCCTCGACGCCTTGACGGGCCAGGTGATACGCGGTTGCCGCTCCGGCGAACCCGGCACCGACGATGACATAGGCGAAATGCTGCATATGAAAATGAATCCCTCTATTTTCTATACGAACTCGGCGCGGAATCCAAAGGGCAAGCGAGAGATTCAACGGCTTGTTCAACGTCGACGCGATGCGCGAATTTTGGGTTTGAAACATCCCGGAACTGCGCTATAGTTCAAGCCAAATGAGAATCCACCGCTACACCCAGTGGGATGGCACGCAGGAAATTCTCTTTCCCACGACCGACGACATCATCAATCAACTCTCCGATCATCTCTTAGAGGAAGAAGGCGTGCGCCGCGCTTTGCGCGACATGATGCGCCGCGGCTTTACTTCCGAAGACGGCCAACGCTCGGTCAAAGGTCTGCGCGACTTTCTGCGCCAGGCCGACGAGAAGCGCCGCGAACTGCTCAATAAATACTCCCCCGACTCGTTCAAACTCACCGCCGAAGAGCAGCAAAAGCTCAGTGAAAAGCTCAGCAGCCTCGCCGAGAAGATGGAAGCTTACAACGAACAGATGCGCAACTTCATGGAGCGCATGTCGGGCAAGTTCTCCGATCGCATGGACGAGTTGAACCAGAAGATGCAGGAGGCCTACCAGCGCTATCAGGAGTTGCAGCAACGTTTGAAGCAGCAGATTCAAGAACGCGGCATGCAGGGCCAGTCCGATATGAGCGGCCAGCAAAACCCGCAGTCGCTGATGGACATGCTCGACCGTATGAGCCAGCTGCTGAACGACGAGAATTTTCTCAAGAATTTGCCGAGCATGATGGACAACGCCATCAACAACCTCGAAAGCATGTTGGAAAACATGGGCAACATGACCGAGGAACAGCTGCAGCAGATGAGCGATATGATGAATCAGATGCAACAGCTGGAGCAGTTGATGAATCAGTTCCCGTTCCAGGGCTCGCAACGCATGGGCATGGGCGAGGCCGGCCAGGTGTTGAGTCAATTGCGCGGCTTGGAACGATTTCTCCGCTGGGGCCAGCGCGGCATGGGTGATCCGTCTGATCTGAATCTCGATGAGCTGCGCGAATTGCTCGGCGAAGAAGCCTACGAGAATCTCAAATACTTGCAGAACGTCGAGCAGATGCTCGAGGAGGAAGGCTACATCGTTCGCGGCGGCCACGGCCTAAAGCTGACCGCCAAGGGCATGCGCAAGATCGGCGATAAGGCTCTTCGTGAAATCTTTCAGATGCTCAACAAAAGCCGCTGGGGCAATCATGACACTTCCGCGCGCGGCTCCCAGGGCGAGCACATGGAAGAAACCAAACTCTACGAGTATGGCGACCCGATGAACATCAATATCAGCGAGACCGTGCTCAACGCGTTAGAGCGACGCAAGCAAGG
>DATLCH010000363.1:0-10055 GCA_035526465.1 Candidatus Limnocylindrales bacterium
CGAACTTCATAAGGCAATTCCCCTTCTCCACCAATCCAATGACGCAATCCAAATAAATGATCGTTGACATCAAATATAGTATCTTGATATCGAAATACTATGCGGCCAACCAAAGCATTTACGAGAATGCGAGCAACTATATTGCGGCTCGAAGCCGAAACCCACAGAGCTTTAAGGATTGCTGCGATTGCGTCGGACATCTCTATGAATGACGCCATCAATCAGGCCGTGAATCTCTGGCTTAAAGAACATCGAAAAAGAAAGAGGTCGAAAAAATGAAGCGCAAAAAGGTGAAGGATTGGTTTTCCAACGGGGCGCAGTTTACTGGATAAAAAACTATCGTAACGGCAAAGCCTACCGTGATCGGCGGATCGGACAAAGAAAGCGACGCAAGAAAGCTGTTGCGGAAGCGCCATGCGAAATGGCCCTAAGTCGATTCACGGGTCGGCTGCCGGTTTGAATTCGAGGGCTGGCCGTTGGCTATGTCACGGACCACCTCGTCGAGGGTAAGGCGACGGATTCAACCTTGTTAGCCTATTTCGGGGAATTCAAACCACATGACGTGGGCACGGACTTGATCAATCGGTATGTCCCTGCGCCTAGAGCAAAGCGCGGCAAGCGCTACGATCAACAGGAAGCTATCGGCAATCAAGCGAATGTTGAACCGGGTACGATTTGGTCAGCGATGACGATCTAAGGGAAGCAGTGCGCAAGGCGTGGGAACATGCGCAGAACCAGGAAGCGGTGGCAAAGCTTGTCGCGGTAAGATCGAATCGGTAATCCGTTAGGCAGGGTTTGGGCACAATGAGCGGACACAACAGCTTATGAACCTTCGGAGCGGCGGACCCATGGTAGGTATTTTAATTAGTTATGGTGCCCGGAGCCGGACTCGAACCGGCACAGCGCTTTCGCACCGAGGGATTTTAAGTCCCTTGTGTCTACCTATTCCACCATCCGGGCTCACTTCAGTTGAGCAAGTGAACTTCTAGCACAATTTAATCGGCCACAAAATGCGAAGGCCTCTCGCGGGAGAGGCCTTCTTCCATTCGACTGCTTTTTTAGACGAATAGCGGCGCCAGGACTAGAGTGATTGTCGCCAACAGCTTAATTAGGACGTGCAAGCTCGGACCTGCGGTGTCTTTGAACGGATCGCCCAAAGTATCGCCGACAACAGCGGCCTTATGCGGGTCGGAACCCTTGCCGCCACCCTCGTACTGACCGCTTTCAATATACTTTTTAGCGTTATCCCACGCTCCGCCGCTGTTATTAAAAAACGTCGCCATCAAGATGCCCGTGATGGTACCGACCATCAAGAAAGCAGCGACAGCCTCGGCACCGATGCCGAAGATACGGAAAACCAGTCCGACTGCCACTGGCATGGTCACCGCGAGTAGTCCAGGAACAACCATCTGCTTCAACGCGCCGATGGTGACGATGTCGACGCAGCGACGGTAGTCGGGCTTTACCGTTCCCAGGAGGATGCCGGGATTTTCTCGGAACTGCCGGCGCACCTCATTGATAACGTAATAGGCGGCTTTGCCGACGGCCCTGATAGCGAAGGAAGAAAACAGAAAAACCAACATGGCGCCGAGCAAGCCGCCGACGAATACTTCCGGCTTGGCGATGTTGACGACTTCCAACGGGTGACCGTAATGGGCCACTTCATCGAGGTAAGCAGAGAATAGTAAAAAAGCCGCCAGCGCCGCCGATCCGATGGCGTAACCTTTGGTCAAAGCCTTGGTCGTGTTACCCACCGCGTCGAGCCGATCGGTTTTGTGGCGCACTTCTTCGGGTTGGCCGCTCATCTCAACGATGCCGCCGGCGTTATCGGTTATCGGACCGAAGGTGTCCATAGCCAGAATATAAGCCGCGGTGCCCAACATACCCATGGTCGCCACCGCGGTGCCAAATAGGCCGGCGTGCTTCACGCCGCTGTTCAGTCCAAGATAGTAGGAGGTGATAATCGCCACCGAGATCACCAGTACCGGAATAGCGGTGCATTCCAGACCCACCGCGATACCGGCGATGATGTTCGTCGCAGGTCCGGTCTTGGACGCCTCGGCGATTTCGCGAACCGGCCGATATTTATATTCAGTATAATACTGCGTGATATAGACGAATGCCTGGGCCATCACGATGCCGACGACTCCGCAGAGGAAAAAATAAAACCACGCCGACTCCGCTTCCGGGTACTTCGACACATCGACCGCCAGCAAAGACTTGGCGGTAAAAAAGAACCCGACGATCGCAAGCGCGCTGGTAACATAGTAGCCTCTATTGAGCGCCGCCATGGCATCGCCGTCTTCTTTAGTCTTCACCACCATGATACCGACAATCGACGCGAGCAACCCTAGCGCACGGGCGACCAGCGGGAAAAGAATCCCTTTCAAGCCGAAGTATGGATACAGGCCAACTCCGAGAATCATCGCGCCGATGTTTTCCGCTGCGGTGGATTCAAACAGATCGGCACCGCGGCCGGCACAATCGCCGACATTATCTCCAACCAAATCGGCAATAACCGCCGGGTTGCGCGGATCGTCTTCGGGAATTCCGGCTTCGACTTTGCCGACCAGATCGGCGCCGACATCAGCGGCCTTGGTGTAGATACCGCCGCCCAATTGAGCGAATAAGGCGACGAACGATGCACCGAAACCGTAACCGACGATAGTGAACGGAATTTTTTGCGGATCATGACCGAGAGCTTCGAGCAAAGCGTAAAGCCCGCCAACGCCGAGTAAGCTCATGGCGACCACGAACAGACCAGACACCGCGCCGCCACGCATGGCGATCTGCAGACCCTCGTTCAAACTCGAGCGAACCGCCGCCGCCGTGCGAATGTTGGCTCGGATGGAGACCCACATACCGACATATCCGGCGATCACGGAACAGGCCGCCCCGAGAACGAACGCAAGCGTGGTCCAAAAAGCCAATTCCAACGGTGGCACCGGATCGGCCGTGCTCGGCGTGCGCACGAACCCATAGAGGAGGAAAATCAGCACCGCCAAGGCCACCGACAAACTGATAATCGTGCGATTCTGCCGCGACATGAACGCTTCTGCGCCTTCCTTAATCGCGTTCGAGATGTCCTGCATTTTTTGAGTGCCGGTGTCTTTCTGCAAGACCTGGCGTGCCAGGAACACGGCAAACGCCAGTGACAGGCAGCTAATAACAATAACAAATGGAATCATGACTCCTCCTCATCCCTAGTAACAAACTTTTCTAATCCGTTCTGCGCCAAATATAGGCGACGCCGATACTCGCGATGTACAATACTAACATCGGCAGCGCCAAGAGACTCTGGTTGATGACATCGGGGGTCGGCGTCAGAATCGCCGCCAAAATGAATATACCGATGATGGCGTAGCGAAACGAGCTGATCATCAATCGGTAATTCCACAGTCCCAGCCGCACAAGGAAAAACGTGAAGACCGGGAGTTCGAAAGTAATCCCGAAGGCCAATACCATTCTGAAAAAAAAAGTAAAATACTCGCCGATTCGAATTGCCGGCAATACTCCCATGGTGTTGTATTGCTCGACAAAATATTTAAAAGCCACAGGAAGAACGACCCGATAGCAAAAGTACGCACCACCGAGAAAAAACAAGGTTGCGCACGTGACGAACGGCAGTACGAGTTTCTTTTCGCCACCGGACAAGCCTGGCGCGATAAATCGCCAGATCTGATAAAAAATATAAGGACAGGTGAACAATACACCCGCCGCGATAGCGACCTTGATCTCGCTGAAAAAGGCTTCGGTAACGCTGGTTCCGATTAAACCCTGTCCCGGCTGCAGATTTTCTCGGAGCGGCGCAACCATAAAGGCAAAGATCGCGTTCGAAAAGTAATAGCAAACAGTCGAACCGACCAACACTGCAATTACCGACCTAAGCAAACACCAACGAAGCTCCTCGAGGTGCTCCGTCAGAGTCATGTTAGCAATGGTCGTCACTCTTCAGAATAACGCCGAAATTGCAAAAAAGGGGAAAGGTTATCCCCTTCCCCTTTTTTGGTTGTCTGAGCTAAGACCAAAATCACTTACTTGGTTTTAGCCTCGTCTTTCTTTTCTGCTGGCTTGTCCATGCCCGCTGCCGGAGCGCTATCCTTCGCTGGTTCAGCGGGTGGAGCCGCTGGTTCCACAGGCGCTGCCGGAGCAGGAGCCGGCGGCGGCGGAGGCGGAGCTGGTTCCTCTTTCTTGCCGCAACCCACAACCGTCAAAGTAAGAGCAAACAGCGCAATCGCCGACAATGAAACAAATTTGTTCCGCATATCTTTGTTCACCTCCTTTCCCGTCACACATCCCTCGATTCACTTGCGTTAGTCGATTTTTATTACATAAGTGTGGCGGAGATTCAAGCAATCTACCCACATATCGCTACCGAAGTATAGCCCCGCTCCATAATGAAAAACCAGATTGCGCGGCGATTTTCTTAGGGCAACCGCGGCGAGTCATTGTCTCGCCGTGGATGAACAACACATGGGCGACCTTGGGGCTATTCCTTCACATTGACTCTCACTACTCCCGATGCTACAAAAGATCACGTAATTTTTTCTGGAGGCAATCCTTGGCAGATCATCCATCAGTTGAAAAACGCTACCGGCAAAGCGTGAAACGACGCACGCGAAACATCGAGATCAAATCGAGATTGCGCACGCTGATGAAAAAAGCCCGGCAAGCGATCGAGTCCAACAACCACGACGTCGCGAGCAGTCAACTTCAAGGTGTTAACAAAGCTTTGGGCAAAGCCGTCAGCAAGGGCATCGTAAAGAAAAACACCGCATCACGTTGGCTATCCCGTCTGGCTCGGTCCGCCCACCGCAGCAAATCGGCGAGTTAAACTAACTCGCTCCAAATACGAATGATCTTTCGGCGGCGACGCAAGTTGCCGCCGATCTTATCTTAGCTGTACTCTAATCCATTTTCTGTTTAGAACATTTCGATAACGCGCTGATGAAGTTCTTTGGCGAATCGTTCCATCAGCCGGTCGCGGACACCCCGTCGCTCACTTTCGGTCAACTGAACGTCCGTCATATTGCGAACATTGTTGGCGCTGAGTGTGCCGGTGCTGAATTCCGACGACGTGGTCACGACTGCCGCGCGAGATCCGCCGTACAACTCGTTTAGGCGGATCGCTTGCCCGCGCCAGAGAATTTCGTTGGGTTCACGCCGACGTAATGTGGCGTCAAGCACCAATTGCGCTTCGTATTGCAGCACCTCATCGTATCGGTTCACCGACGCCACAGTAGTCTCGAGAGAACGAACCACCCCACTGAGAATGATGTCGGCCTGCTCCGGAGCATCGACCACGCGCAGCTGGCCCCGGCGATAAAACTCACTGCGCAGTGCCGAGGTCAGCTCCTTTTCAAGACCGATGTCGCGGGTGCGATTGATGAACGGTTCGACGTATACGGTCTGGGCATCTTTCGGCAGCAGCGACGATTGGCCAACCCACTGATAGCCGCAACCGCTGAGCGCGATTAAAATGCCTACCGCCGCGAAAAACGGCAAACTAGGCCTTGGCCAAACCGCAGAATCTAACATGGTTCATCCCTCCACCACGATGTTGATCAAACGGCGCGGTACGTAGACCAGCCGCTTAATTTTCTTGCCCTCGCAGAAGCTCATCACTTTAGCATCGGCCAGGGCTCCGGATTCGATTTGCTCTTGGGTAATTTCAGCGGGGACGGTCATCTTGCCCCGAACTTTGCCATTGACTTGTACGACGATCAGCAGTTGTTCTTCTTCCAGCGCAGCTTCCGAGTAGCTCGGCCATGCGACACGATCGAGCCGTTCGTGGTGGCCCAATTGTTGCCAAAGCTCGCTCGCGACATGCGGCACAAACGGCGCCAGTAGTAGGATAATTGCGTCAAGCCCCTCGCTAATGATGGTAGTAGCGGCCGCCCTTTTCAGCGGATCTTGGGCGACGGCGCTGAGCGAATTAAACAGCTCCATGATCGCGGCAATGGCGGTATTGAAATGAAATCGACCATCGATGTCGTCGGAAACTTTTTTGATGGTTCGATGTATCGCCCGGCGCAAATCGCGCAGTTCCAAGTCAACTTCATCCGCTGTCGTTTCACTCTTCGCCGACCCTAGTGCACGGTGCTGATACACGAAGCGCCACAGGCGATTGAGAAATCGGTACGCGCCTTCGACGCCTTGGTCGCTCCACTCGAGATCTTTCTCGGGCGGCGCGGCAAACAAGGTGAACAGTCGCGCGGTATCGGCGCCATAGGCCGTGATCAAGTCTTCCGGATCGATGATGTTCTTTTTCGACTTGGACATCTTCTCGACCCGGCCTTTGTCGACGGTTCGACCGCAATGCGGGCACAGGCCACCGCCTTTTTCCGCGCCAGCCAATTCATTGGGAAAAAGCCAGCCATGCTCCACGCACCTATAGGTTTCCTTGGAAACCATACCCTGGGTCAGCAAATTAGTGAACGGTTCATCGACATGAGTCAGACCGATGTCGCGCAGGGCTTTGGTAAAAAAGCGCGCGTAAAGTAGATGCAATACGGCATGCTCGACACCGCCGATATACTGATCCACCGCCATCCAGTAGCGTCCCCGGCTGACGTCGACCGGCGCGCGTGCAAAATCGGGCGACGTATAGCGAAGATAGTACCAGGAAGAATCGACGAAGGTATCCATGGTATCGGTCTCGCGCCGCGCCGCGCCGCCGCACTTTGGACATTCCACCCGGTTGAACGCCGCGCTTTCCTGCAAGGGCGACCCGCCTTTGCCGGAAAACGGTACGTCCTTCGGTAGCTCCACCGGCAAGTGATCTTCAGGTACCGGCACGACTCCGCAGGTGTTGCAGTAAACTATCGGTATCGGCGTACCCCAATAGCGTTGCCGTGACACGCCCCAATCGCGCAAGCGAAAACGAATCGCTTTCTTGCCGAAACCATTGGCCTCAGCGAAGACGGCGATCTTTTCCTTGCCAGCGACATTGGCCGTGCCGGAAAACTCACCACTGTCGCGCATCACGCCTTCATCGACGTACGCCTCGCTCAACACGTCAGCACTGAGCTGTTTGTCTTTGGGATGAATGACAACGCGAATTGGCAGAGAATATTTTTTCGCGAATTCAAAATCGCGTTGGTCATGGGCTGGAACGGCCATGACCGCGCCAGTGCCGTACTCCATTAGAACGAAGTTGGCCAAATAAATCGGAATGTTTTCCCCGGTAAAAGGATTTCGGCAATAGGCGCCGGTAAAAACCCCTTCTTTTTCTTCCTCGGCAGCAGCGCGCTGAGCCTGGCTGATTTTCCTGAATCGCTCGATGAACAGCTTGACGGCCTTCTCCTGCGCTGTACCCGCCGACAAGGGCATTGCCAACGGATGTTCCACCGCCAGCGAGATGAACGTGGCGCCAAAGATCGTATCCGGACGAGTCGTAAATATTTTGAGCGCGCCGTCAGCGTCGACGAGCGGGAAGTCGATCTCTGCGCCAATCGACTTGCCGATCCAATTGCGCTGCATGGTCAGCACTTTTTCCGGCCAACCACTTAACTGGTCGAGATCATCAAGCAGCTCGTCGGCATAATCGGTGATGCGGAAAAACCACTGCTCCAGTTCTTTTTGCACGACCGTCGAATCGCAGCGCCAACAGGCGCCGTCGATCACCTGTTCGTTGGCGAGCACGGTTTCACAGGAAGGACACCAGTTGACGAACGAGCTCTTCTTGTACGCCAGCCCCTTCTTGTAGAACTGCAAAAAAATCCATTGATTCCAGCGATAATATTCCGGCTGGCAGGTGGCGATCTCGCGTTCCCAATCATAGGAGAGACCCATGCGTTTCAGCTGAGTCTTCATGTAGAGAATATTTTCCTGGGTCCAAATCTCCGGATGCACTTTACGCTCGATTGCGGCGTTCTCGGCCGGCAACCCGAACGCATCCCAACCCATCGGGTGGAGCACGTTGAAGCCGCGCATACGCTTGTAGCGCGCGACCACGTCGCCGATGGAATAGTTGCGCACATGGCCCATGTGAATCCGACCCGAAGGATAGGGAAACATCTCTAGAACGTAATACTTGGGTTTGCCCGGATCCTCGATTGCCCTGAACGCCTGCTCGTCGGCCCAAAGCTTTTGCCATTTGTCTTCGATCGATTGCGCTTGATAGCGTTCGTTCATGGCGGACCGCTACTCAGATCTCGCGCGGCTCGTCTGCGCGATTTGATCGAGCACGCCATTGATAAAAGCGGCGGAATCGTCACTGCCGAATCTTTTGGCGATCTCCACCGCCTCGTCGAGACTCACGGCATCGGGAATATCCGGACAGAATGCCACTTCGTATGCCGCCAAGCGCAGGATCTCGTGATCGACTTTGGCGAGCCGTTCCATTTTCCAGTGTTCCGTCGACTGTTGGATCAAGCGATCGAGCTCCGGCCGCTGGCTCACCACACCGGATACCAGACGGCGTGCAAACTCTTTGGCCTTAGCGCCGCCTTCAAAATGTTGAAGAAACAAATCCACGGCGGCCATTGAAGAGTCACCCGTGATCTCAATTTGGTAAAGCGCTTGGAGAGCCAGCTCGCGCCCTTTGCGGCGCATCGTACGCGGGGCGGCGGGCGTGTTGTCCGATGAATCCTGTGGCAATGGTCGCTCGAATGGGTTACTGGCGGGAAACACAAAAAGTTAAGACACCTGGCGAAGCACGTTGACCATTTCGACAGCGACCAGCAAGGCTTCATAACCCTTATTGGCGTCCTTGCTGCCGGCGCGGTCCATCGCTTGCTGGACATTGTCGGTGGTCAAAACGCCGAAGCCGACGGGAATCTTGTGAGTCTTGACTGCGTCACCCAATCCTTGGGTGACCGCGTCGCAGACGTAGTCGAAGTGAGGCGTATCGCCGCGGATGACCGCGCCGAGGCAAACCAGCGCGTCGTATTTGCCGCTAGTCGCCATCTTATCCGCGACGATCGGTATTTCGAACGCCCCCGGTACCCGAACCACGGTCAAATCATTCTCCGCGCCACCGTGGCTGCTAAAACCGTCCAGTGCACCTTCGAGCAACCGCTCCGTGACAAACCCGTTAAAACGGCTGACGATAATACCGATCTTCAACCCCTGCGCATCCGGTTTTCCTTCGAGAATACGGGCCATATAGATTAACGTGTGCGGCGCTAAGCGCTCAGCGCTTGGCGGTTCTATCTTCGAGATTGGACAACATGTGGCCGAGCTTGCGCTGTTTGGTGCGCAGGTAATGGATGTTGGTCTTGAGCGGCTGGGCTTCGAGCGCGACGCGTTCGACCACTTTCACACCGTAATTTTCCAAACCGGAAATTTTGCGCGGATTGTTAGTCAACAACGAAACGTTTTCGACATGCAGGTCGCGTAGAATTTGCGCGCCGATGCCGTAATCGCGCAGGTCCTCTTTGAACCCCAACTCGAGATTGGCCTCGACGGTGTCGCGCCCCTGGTCCTGCAGTGCGTAAGCTCTGATTTTGTTGGTCAAGCCGATGCCGCGACCCTCTTGATGCATATAGACCAGAATGCCGCAACCGAGCTCGTCGATGCGGCGCAAAGATTCACGAATTTGATCGCCGCAATCGCAGCGCTCGGAGCCAAAGACGTCACCGGTCAGACATTCGGAGTGCAAGCGCACCAAGACGGGCGCTGCTTTAGTAATATCACCTTTAACCAGCGCCATATGCTCCGCGCCATCGACGACGTTACGATAGACGATAGCTTTGTATTTTCCGCCGTGCAAAGTGGGAAACTCTTCTTCGGCAACGCGCAGGACCAAACTTTCATTGCGCAGCCGGTATGCAATCAAACTAGCCACCGAGAGAATTTTTAAGCCATGCTTTTCGGCCAGCCGTTCCAATGTCGGTAGGGCGGCCACCGAACCGTCTTCGTCCAGTATTTGGCAGATCACTCCAGCGGGCTTGAATCCGGCAAGCCGGGAAAGATCCACCGAAGCATCGGTGCGGCCGGATCGAGCCAACACCCCGCCGCTACGGGCCTGCAGCGGCTGCACATGCCCTGGCACCATCAGATCCTCATGCTTAGTGGCGTCGGCGATCACGGAGCGAATCGTGTGCGCCCGA
>DATLCH010000366.1:0-3979 GCA_035526465.1 Candidatus Limnocylindrales bacterium
TCTCTCACGCCGTTCGAGATGACAGATCAGAGAACGCTGAGTTCACGCCGTCTGGCGTTGACAAAAAAATAGATTATACCGCGCGGGAAGGCGAGGCAGCAAATTTACGTTAAACTGAAGAATCATGAGGGCGATTTCGACTCTGCGTCGGGTTGACGCACTGCATGCGACGGTTTCCTCAGAGATGGCGGCGCGGATCGTCGTTTGCGCATTCGGGTGAATCCCATGTACGCGAGAGCTATCTCGCTCAACGTCGGTTAACCGTTAGAGTCGCGCTTTTAGTGACGCCGCCTTGGGATGCGCTGATTGTCGCAACGATTTTCCGGCTTCCTTTAGTCGTTGCTATAGTGAACTTGGCCGATGAACTCCCGGAAAGAATTGTCACTGTGGCAGGCACGCTCGCGCGTAACGGATGGTTACTCGATAAGTTCACAACAATTCCGCCCGATGGCGCGGCGGCGCTGAGCGTCACGGTTCCGATTGAAGAAGCGCCACCGGCGACGATGGTGGGGTTGAGCGTCAAAGCAGCCAGGACTGCCGACGCGGGCGGCAATACACTGATCGAAGCCGACTTTGTTACTCCATTATAATTCGCTGAAATATTTCCGGCAGTCGTCGCGCTGACGGACGAAGTGGTTACCGTGAAGTTTGCCGAGCTTGAATTTGCCGGGATCGTGATCGAGCCCGGCACCTGTGCAGCACCGACGCTGCTCGCCAAGCTGACCACGACGCCACCCGCCGGTGCTGCGCTGGTTAGCGTGACGCTTCCAGCTCTCGATGTTCCGCCGGTGGCAGACGAAGGCGTGACGGTTACCGAGGAAAGTGCCGCCGCCGTGGGGGCAGGATTGTAACCGAGCTGGATGACTTCGAAATCGCTGGCCGAAAGGCTTGCAAAAGCAGGATTCAAGACATCGTTGTTCCACCGGGTGTCGTAAGTTCCGGTGATATACATGTCCGAGCCGTTATCGGCGACGATCAAGCCGTAACGCTGCATCGCGCGAAATATTTTTTGCACGTTAGGATCGCTGGTTTTCTGCGTCACATCGACGGTGTTTTTCAAACGCAAACGAGCGCCCATGGGCAACGCTCCGCTTGTGGAGCCGGCACGATGGGAGGCGGGATAAACAAAGCCGTTGGTCGCCCTCACTGTTACGCGAAACGCATGTTTGATTTCCGTCGCAGTGAGGTCGTAGGTCTCGTCGTAGCGAATTAATCCAGGAAGAATCGCCAAACCTGCGGCATCTGCCGAGGTCCAGGTGTCGGGACGGCGATTGTTGGTGTTCATGTCAAAAAACGCACCGGAGCCGGCATACCATTTGTTTTGGGACGTGTTGAAAAAGACGTTGTAAAGCTCGTAGAGGTAGTTGCGGTCTCGATCGACTAACAGGAGATGGCGATCCTCTGAAGTGCGCTTGTCGATATTTCCCGGGTCACCGCCTTCGATCCAACGTGGCTGTGTAATCGCTTCGTTGGGTATCGGGTAGAACGGAAAGCCGACTCCCGTCGATTTATCAACCCCGTCGCTTTCATCCCAATATTGAAACTGCACCGGCTTAAGATCGGTGTTGCTAACATTGGTTAAAACCGCGACGGGCATACCGTAGATTCCGTTGCCGGTGCCGGAATTACCACCGAAGTCGGGATGGAGCCGGCGCGTGCCGCCATTGTTGATAAAACTAATATAGCTGGACGAGTTCTGATCCACCGGCCAGTTGCTGATGTCGAGATTCCACCAGTTGTTGGCTGGAAATAACGGCAGAGGCTGCGGTAGAGGGCCGCCGAGCTGTGCTTCCATCGCTAGCGCGGATAATGCCGGACCCGCTAATAAAGATAGCACCGTAACCGAGGCGATGAATCGCCGCAGTCTTAAATTGTTTACGCGAAATGATCGACAAAGCATGCTTGTCTCCTCGGCTGTAACGACAGTCCGAGCAGGGGAGCGCAAGCGCTATGCCACCAATTATCCGGCGTAAATTTTCAGCGGTGCGTCGGGAAGTTCCTGGGTGATCTAGGGATGGTCAGAAATTTTCTTTGCGACAGTACAGAACCGTGCATTATTTTTTTGCCACGAATTAAATTATCGGACTAAGCGCAAAGTTTTTTGCCGCATTGCCATATCCTCGGTGCCGGCAAAGGCAAATTTTTGCAAAGCCTCGGGATTCAATTCAATGCCTAATCCCGGTTTATCCGAGGGTGTCAGATAACCCTTTTCGACTTTGAAGGGCTCGCCCAGCAGTTCCTCGCGCAGCGGGTTGTAGGTGTAGTCGAGCTCCATGACAATGCAGTCCTGCACAGCTGCGCAGAGGTGCACGCTCGCCGCCAGCGCAACGCCATCGCCCCAGGTGTGAAACGACACCGGCACATGATGCCTGGCCGCGAGCGCGGTGATTTTGCGAATCTCGGTAATCCCGCCGGCCCGAGCCACGTCCGGCTGAATGAAGTCCACTGCGCCGCGCAGGATGAAATTTTCAAAGGCGTAAGCCATGTGCAGGTTTTCCCCCACGGCAATGGGAGTATTGCCGCGTTGGCGCAGAATTGCATGCCCCTCGATGTCCTCGACGAAAAGCGGCTCTTCCAACCAAAATGCACCGGCATCGGCGAAGGCTTGGGCGGCGTTGATCGCGACGTCGATGCTGTAGCCTTGATTGGCATCGGTCATGACGATGAAGTCCCTCCCGAGTTCCTGGCGCACCGCGCGGACGATACGAATATCTTGATCAAGATCGAAGCCGACCTTGATTTTAACGCCGTGAAAACCTTGATCGGCGAAATCGCGCGCTCTGCGCGCGACCTTCGACGGTTCTTCCGGATAAAGCGCGGTGGCGTAGACCGGAACTTTGTCGCGCACTTTGCCGCCGAGCAGCTGATAAAGCGGCACGCCGTGCACCTTGCCGAGGATGTCCCACAAAGCGATGTCGACACCGCTCAGCGCGACGACGCCAATACCGCGGGTGCCAAATTCTTTGTGACCGCCGCGGACGTACGCGGCATCCCAAATCTCATCGATGGCAGTGGGATCCATACCGATCAACATCGGTTGCAAGACTCGCGCGACGATGAATTCGATTAACTCGCCATTCCCGGAAGCCGAACCGAGTCCGTATATACCGTCATCGGTTTCGACTTTGATCAGGGTCGTCGATCGTGTATTGCGGAGGCCCGAGCGGCTGAACACCTGTCCCGCAGCCGGTATTTCCGCGCGCAGCCGAATGGTTTTTACGTCTATGATTTTCATTTCTCACGGGAACTTCATAATTCGTGGTCCTGACGATTATGGTTTTTCAGCAATCAAACCTGACGATTGATCATCCATGCCTTGGTACGGATCTGTGATGATCGCTATTTCATTTCCCAGTACTGTCCTTCGATGGCGCTGCCATCGACCACGGCAAATCCTTCTTCTTCGGCCATGCGCTTGTCGCCTTTGACGTCGACGCGCAACACCGCCGGACGGTCTTTGCGCGCCGCGCTCGAGCGCAGTATCGCCAACGGTACCGTGCCGGTGCTTTCGAAGTAATAGTAGTAGCCGTCCGGCAACATGATGCCTTCGCCCTTGTCGAGCACGGTCGGTTGGTTGTCCTTGTCGTAAAAAGTTGCCTGCCCTTCGATCACCACAAAGGCGTGATCCTCACCGGGATGGGTGTGCAGCTTGTTCTTCCGACCCGGCGAATAAAAGTTGAGTCCCATGGTCAGGCCGCCGGATTTGGCAAGCGGCGTGTGGCTGCGCCCGCCGGTGAGAAGATTGGTTTTCAGTTTGAACGTCGTAGCTTGCTGCATACCGCTAATTCTCCTTGGCTAATTTAATCAGAGTCGTTATGTCAGTTCCCAGAATTGCCCCGGGATCGCCTCGCCATCCACCGTAATGTACTTATCTTCCACTGCGGTTCTCTTGTTGCCTTCAGCATCCACACGGGTAAATTCCGGGTTGCCCTTGAGCGCGCTCACACGCAGCAGCGCCAAGGGCTTATCGCCGGAATTT
>DATLCH010000029.1:0-4421 GCA_035526465.1 Candidatus Limnocylindrales bacterium
GATGAGCCGGGACCTAAATATAAGCGGATCAATTGTCGCTCAATCGAGCATAAGACATGCCATCCCCGATGGATGAAAGGGGCGGCAAAACGGAGTTGATTTAACAAGAAAAGCCGATCCGGCGCGGCTTCAATCGCCTAGCAGGACCCGCAACGATGGACGGAATTGAACAGGCCTAACAAATCTGCGGATCATCCAGACTGTTTCGCCGCGTTCTTTCACTCCTGTCAGGAGCGTGCTTTGGACGGGATTGTCCTACAACATTCCTGAAGGGATTCTCACTTTGATCCTGAATTTATAAGTTCGAATTCCCTGATGGAAAGAACTATTGCCGGGTCTTCCCATGGCCGCAATCAGTGTTGCCGACAGCGAGTATGTTGGCTGATCGCGTTGCCTTTAAGCGCGCTGACCGATATGGCATAGAGAGCGTCGAACGCGCTAAGGAGGCGGAAGATTATGGCATTTCAAAGAGTCGGTATCATGAGCATCGGCGAGATGGGTTTTCATTGGGCCAAATTGCTCAAGAGCCATGGTGTCGAAGTTTTAACCTACGACAAGGACCGTGGCGAGGTGAGCCGCAAGCGCGCCGAGAACGCCGGGGTGACATCGGTTGGGTCGATGAACGACTTGGTGCAGCAAGCTGAAGTGATCGTTTCTATTGTCGTGCCGTCGGCGGCCAAGAAGGTCGCTGATCAAGTGGCGATTGCCGCCCGCGCCACCGATCGAAAGGGTTTGTTGTACTGCGATGCCAACGCGATCTCGCCCATGACCGCAGACGCAATCGCCAACGTTCTCGAACCTGCCGCAGTGAATTTTGTCGACGGCTGCATCATCGGCTCCGCGGCAAAGATGGGTAAAGGCTCGATCGTTTACCTTTCCGGACCGCAAGCACAGTGCCTGCAAGGGCTAGAAGCTTTCAACATTCCTCTCAAGATTTTGGGCACCGGTACAAATCAAGCCTCGGCATTCAAAGTCGTCTACGCCGGTCTTACCAAAGGATTACAGGGACTGTTTTGCGAGCTGCTCATGGGGGCGCGCCGCTTCGGTTTGCTCGACGAGATTCGCGCTCAGTACGACGAGAGCTTTCCCGGTTTACTCGACAAGATTTCCTCGAGCATCGTCGGATTGCAGATCCACGCCGGCCGGCGCGCTGAGGAGATGGACGAGCTTGAACGAACGTTCAATGCCCAAGGTCTCGAGTCGTATATGGCACCTGCGACTCAGAAGGTGTTGCAGGCGATCGCTGCGCTCAAACTAGGTCAAGCCAGCGACAGCGGAGCGCGCCACGGCGAGCTGACGGAAACCTTGGAGTTGTTTTATCAAACTGGTCTTTTGCAGCGGAAATCGCCAGATCGGCCCTAGCCAGGCGCCGGCTTTCCTGGTATTGAGAGCAAAACAGTAATTCGCAGGAGGAGTTTAGAAATGTCCAGAGTAGAAAAGAAACAACCGGAATACGGTTCGGATGTCGTCGTCGATTTGATGAAAGCGCACGATATCGAGTACACGGCTTTCAATCCCGGCGCGACTTTCCGTGGGATTCACGATTCGATCGTTAACTATGGCGGCAATTACAAGCCGGAAGTGATCTTCTGCCACCACGAAGAAATCTCGGTCGCCATCGCGCATGGTTACGCGAAGGCGAAAAATAAGCCGATGATCGCCATCGTGCACAACATGGTCGGCTTACAGCATGCAAGTATGGCGATCTTTAACGCATACATCGATCGCGTACCGATGATGGTGCTCGGCGGCACCGGACCGATGGTCACTAAACGGCGCCGACCGCGCATTGACTGGATTCACACCGCTCTGGTCCAAGGTAATCAAGTACGCGACTACACCAAGTGGGACGATCAGCCTTATTCGTTGGCCGACGTGCCGGATTCGTTTATCCGCGGCTACCGGATCGCCACCACCGATCCGACGGCGCCGGTGTACATCAACTACGACGCCGACATTCAAGAAGATGCGGTTAAGGCGCTGGTCGACATGCCGGACGTGAGCCGTCACTCTAAGCCGGCGCCGGCGCAAGCCAACCCGGAAGCGTTGCGGCGCGCGGCGGAAATGCTCGTCAACGCCAAAACGCCGTTGATCGTTGCCGATATGCTTGGCCGTAATCCCAAGGCGGTGCCATTATTGATCGAACTCGCTGAAGTTCTCGCCGTGCCGGTCGTGGATAGAGGTGCGCGTTTTAATTTTCCAGCGGTGCACCCGCTCGATGTTACCGACGGCGCGCGTGAAATTCTCCAGAAAGCGGATTTTATTTTGGCTCTCGATGTCGGCGATCTGTTTGGCGCACTGACGACGGTGAGTAAGCAGACACGTGAAAGCCAATACGTCACGTCGCCGGGGGTTAAGATCGCCAGCATCTCGATGAATGATATGTTGGTTCACTCCTGGGCCAACGACTTTCAGGCGCTTCAAGCGATCGACATTCCGATGTGCGCCGACACTTCGGTCGCGTTACCGGAATTGACTCGGCTGTGCCGCGAGATGATCGGCAATAACAGCGCTACCAAAGCGATCATCGAGGCGCGCCAAAAGGAATTGACTGAAAAGCACAAAAGTCGCCGGGCTAAATGGCTGGCGGATGCGCAAGCCAAAGGTTCGCAGAAAGAAATTTCGACCGCCTGGTTGGCGTTGGAGATCGGCGAGGCCATTAAGCGTGAAGATTGGGTCTGTGTGAATGGTACGTCGAACGGTTGGACGCGCCGGCTGTGGGATTTCAGTAAACCCAATCAGTCACTCGGCGGCAGCGGCGGCGCTGGTCTCGGATACGGTCCGGGCGCCGCGATCGGTGCAGCCTTGGCGCTTAAGGGCAGCGGCAAACTTGCCGTGGCGATCCAGTCCGATGGCGACATGCTGATGACTTCGAGTGCGATCTGGACCGCGGCGAAGCACCGTATTCCACTGCTCATGATCATGCACAATAACCAGTCCTACTATAATTCCGAAGAACACGGCATCGAAGTTGCCAAATTTCGTAAACGACCGGTCGAGAATGCGCCGATCGGCACCCATGTCGATGACCCAGAGATCGACTTCGCGATGATGGCGAAATCCTTCGGCGTTAATAGCGACGGACCGATCCGCAACCCCGCGGACCTGCGCCCGGCTATCGAGCGCGGCGTCAAATACGTCAAAGAGCAGCAGAAGCCGTATCTGGTCGACGTCATCGCAGAGCCGCGCTAGAGAAGTTGACGGAGGCACGTTACGGCGGAGGCGCCGAGTTGCAGAGTTGCGAAGGAATGCCCTTCCCTGTTTTCTCGGCGTCTCTGCGGTGTCAGCATCCCCCGACGACCGCACAGTGGTTACAGATTCTTACCGAGATTTTCGCCAGGCAGTTGAGGCTCCCGAGGAACGCATCGATCTCGGCCGCGCCGCATTGACTATCGCGCTCGCGGATTATCCCGATCTCGACATATCCAAATACCTCGGGCGTATTGATGAGTTGGCCATTCAGGTAAGCCAGCGCTCAGGCGCGGACGCCGACATTTTTCGCTCGATCGCCGCGCTCAACTACGTGTTATTCACGGAGCAGGGCTTTGGCGGCAATCGCGAAGATTATTATGATCCAAAGAACAGCTTTCTGAATGAGGTGATCGAGCGCAAGCGCGGACTGCCGATCACTCTATCGATTCTTTATATGGAAGTAGGACAAAGAATCGGTATTACGATCGAGGGCGTGGGTTTTCCGGGCCATTTCTTGGTCAAGACCAAGTCCGAGGACGACGAGATCGTTATCGATCCGTTCAATTCCGGCGACATCAAGTCTCATGAAGAGCTTCAGATCATGCTCGATCAAATTTACAGCGGTAAAGTGCGGCTTCATCGGGAGCTTCTCGCTGCGCTACCAAAGAAACAGATACTCAAGCGCATGCTCGGCAATCTGAAGGCCATCTATGGCCGCGCCGAAGAGTGGGTCAAATTAATTGCCGTACTCGATCGTCTGCTTATTCTCGATCCCGACTCGGTGGAGAATTTACGAGATCGCGGCGTGGTCTACCGGCGGCTTGACTGTTACGGCCAGGCGAAAGACGATTTTGAGACCTATCTGCGCTTGGCGCCCAACGCCCAGGACGCCGCGGCGATTCGCGAGCAGCTGAGCGAGTTAGCAAAGCACACTATTCTGATTCACTAACGCGCGTATTGGGCGCATTCTAGCTGGCTAATTAACCGAGGTCGTTAGATGGGCGAGGAGGATTGTCCGCAGTTATGATTGGGTCAGCGGCGGATCCTTTATGCTCCCAACTTTGAAAATTCTTTGAAGTCGGCGGCGAAAGAGCGGGTCAGAAACAAGTCATGCAGCGCCGCGCGAGTTAGTTGCATGGGTCTGATCGCCGAAAGCCTACGAGCCTTGAGATTTTTCACGCTCTCGCTCCAGATCCGCTGAAGTTCCTGGCGCGAATAGATTACCCGAT
>DATLCH010000038.1:0-6771 GCA_035526465.1 Candidatus Limnocylindrales bacterium
TTGTTTTCTTAAAAGCGTGCGAATGCGCTATCTGATTTTCTTGCGCAGCTCTGCCAAAAATCCGCTCGATTCGAGATTACGGACGAAGCTTGCATCGATAACCTGATCGAGATCGACCTGGCCGATTTTTGGGTTGATGCGTGCAACGATCCGCTGAACAGATTTGAAAGCGGCAACGTTGGGGGCCATGTCGAGCGTAGTCATTTTACGCAAGACTTTGTAGGAACCTTCGATGACATCGTTTCGGCTCAGGCGCAGATTGCGCTGCAGCACTTTGGTTACTTCGTTCTTATTACTGTCGTCGAGGATGAACGCAACTGCCTCCGCCAATCCTTTGGTTACGCGTAAGTAAAACTCATTGCGGCTGGCGACCGACTCCTTCAGCCCGCAAACTTCTGGGCCCTGGTAAGGCGCCGTAATGTCGCCGGCATCGACCAATGATCGGAATCCCTGCGAATACAAAGTTTCGCTTAATCCGTAGGTGATCACCCCGAAATCGATGTTGTTGGTGATCATTGCCTGAGCGAGAGTCGCTTCATCGCCGATAACGCGTACTTTTATGCCATACTTCTCCGGATCGACACCGAGGTGATCCAGGATAATCATCGTTTGCAGCCATAATCCGCCGCCGATGCTTTGCACCCCGACAGTTTTACCGCGTAGATCTTCGGCACTTTTGACCTCTTTGCGCACCATGAGATTACGCGGGATCTTATTCACCGGACCGCCGATGCACGTGAGCTTGATGCCGCCGGCAACCGTGCTCAATATCGTCGACTGCGCCGGCCAGACGGCTTCGACTTCTTTCGCGACCAACGTCGCGACGCTCAGCGCGCCGTTACGCACCTGAACCATTTGCGCGTCGATGCCGTATTTCTTGAATATGCCGCGTTCGATACCGACCCACATCGAACTCGCGGTCTCGTTGAATCCGCCGTAAGAAACCCGGAAGCGTTCTTGCGCAACACTCGGTTTGATGGAGAATTGACCGAGTGCGATTAGCGCGAACGCAAAAACGATCACGGATCGTCGAAGCAACATGGCAGACCCTTTCACCGCGAAATTGGATTCACCGCCGCTCAACGGACGAGCCGCTTCAGCGCGCCATCCTTAAACTTTCCATTAGTCGGCCGAAGCCGGGCTGACAATCGTTAATGCGCAACCTTTTCAGTGCACCCCAAACCATCGCAGCCGGCGCGGCGACAACCGCCTTGCCGGTATCAGCCTCCAGCGCTGCAATGATATCGACCGACGGCCAGCGCGGGCAGGCGATGTAAATCGCATCGGCTTCCGGGTGTGCTTTAGCTTGGCCATAGGCGAGCGCGAACGCGGCATCGGGCGATTGACTGGCGAAATCGATGTTTTTGGTGAGGCCAAGTCCTTTGATCGCCGCCACCGCGAAACCGCTCGCTTCGAGAAAACTTTTAATCTCCAGATTGCGTGCCTCAATAAACGGGCTGACGACGATCACTGCATGCGCGCCCATAGCGCGCAAGCCGTCGACTACAACTCCATTCGCCGTCACAACCGGCAACTGAGTCTCCCGCCTCAATAATTCTGCCAGCTCAGCATCTCCCGCAAGCCCTTTGGACAGCGCCACCGGAGCACCGCCGCAGATTAGTACATCGACTTTTTCCGCAGCCAAGCGTTTGCCGGCATCGACCATACGGTTAAACGCTGCCGCAGCTTGATCCGCACCGAGAGTTTGGATCGGCTCGCTGATCGTTAGACCAACATGCAGCACACCGGCAGGAAGAAGCTTGCGCATCTCCTCGCCCGACGTGTCGAGAATTGCCGGCGCAATATGACCGATTCTTGCTCGCCAACCGTAGCGCATTTACTTCACCTCTGTTCCAGAGTGCAATGGCCGCTCACGCACTTACCAAGACGTGCGAACCTAACAAAGGCTCGCTTTCTATGTCAATGGATTGTGATTGGCAATTCAGCAAGCTGAATCGCGAGGCAGGATTGCTGCGCGAGGTAAAAAAAAAGCCCATGTCTTAAAGACATGGGCTTTTTGTCGAAGTATTTTTTCTATCAATCCAAAATTACTTTGCGGCAGTGACAACGAACCGGGCTCGGCGATTCTGCGCCCAGCAACTCTCCGTCTTATCCTTACAAACGGGGATCTCTTCGCCGTAGCTAATTGTCGACATCCGAGTGGCAGCCACACCTAACGTAGCCAAATAATCCATCGCTGCTTGTGCGCGCTTGGCACCAAGTGCCATGTTGTAGTCGGCAGCACCGCGTTCATCACAGTGACCTTCGATTTGGACGCGCGCTGTTCCGTTGGCCTTAAGCCATTCGGCATTGGTTCGCAACATTGACCGTGCGTCTTCCGAGAGAGCCGCACTGTCGAAGTTGAAGGCGATGTCTTTCAGCGGGCTAGCCGCGGCCGACTGTCCGGTGCGTAGTTCGTCCAAGCTTGTCTTTGGTTCCGGCTGGGGTGCCGGCGGTGGCTTCGGCGCGGCCGGTTTCGGCTTTTCAGCGGCGAGGTTCTCTCCGGTAAATTTCGGCGGCGGCGGATTCACCGGATTCCCACATGAAACCAGGAAAGTGATCGCCAACAATTTCAATCCCTTTTGCAAAATACGCTTTTGCTCCCTCATCAAAACCACCTTTCCAGCCCGTCCTGGACTGTTTAATGGGCCAATTGTGAAGTATTGCGGCGAACCTGTCAATCAATTCGCTCGACAAAACAGAATTATATAAACTACCCAATAAAACCATAATACTTCAGAAATATCCGTTAATTCAGCGTTTCCAGCGCCTGCTAAACAGCCGGTATCAATCGGAGGCCATAAAGCTTCGGCATTGAGAGGATCAACCGTCGCCAGTTTAACCCCGCGTCTTGGGTGGAGTAAACCGATCCGTCGGTGTAACCGACGCACAAACTATTGGGATCAGCTGGATGCGTGGCAAAGCCGCAGGTCATATGTTCTGTGCCGGCAGGTAGGCCATTTCTGAGAAAACTCCAGTTTTTCCCGCCGTCGTCGCTACGCAAGATCTGGGTCTTGGCACCGCCGGTCTCGGCAGTGGCGTTGCGACTGAACTTAACCGTGTTGTACGGGCCGGCGCGTACGGTACGGTAACCAGCCCATGTGGCAGGGCCATTTTCGGCGGCGCCGAGAAACAACCTCTCCGGCATCCCTGGATGAATCGCCATTGGAATCGCGTACGCGCGCCCTAGCCCGTACTCGCATTTACCCCAGGTTTTTCCGTCATCATCGCTACGGTAGGTGCCGATCCCCGTGCTGGCATATAGAGTTTCCAGTCGCGTAGGATGGCGTACTACCAAGTGGACATCCCGGTACACTCGACCTTCTTCATGTTTGCCCATCTCGTAGGGGATGATTCCGGCTGGATCATTGATCTTCGGAAATGCCGTCGGACTCGCTGGTCCGCTGATATCTTCCCAAGTCATGCCCCGGTCGCGGCTGCGCGCCACGCCGCCCTCCTCGATGCCGACGACAATCTCGTCCGGCACGCGCGCATCGAGTGCAATCGAACGTGCATGCGCCACATGAGCGCCCGGGGGAAAAGTCCATTTGTTATAGTCGGAAAGATTACGCAACGACGATAATTCATGAAAAGATCGCCCGCCATTGTCGCTGACATAGACTGCCGCGGGCAATGTGCCGACGTAGATTTCATTGGCCCGAGTCGGATGCACCGCCATCGTCCAAATATCTCGATAGTCGATTCCTCCCGAAGGCAGCCACTGCCAGCTCTCGCCATTATTTTCACTGATATGAATTTCGGTCAGCGTAGCGGCGTAAAGTTTTTTCGGATTGAACGGATCTGGCGCGACTTCACGGACGGTTTCGCCTTCGAGGGCGCTGTTGAGGATCTCGACGTTTTCACTCCGACCATCCCAACGGCAGCGCAGCAGTTTTTCCGCACCGAGCAAGAACAATTGCAGATTTGCTTCTGCCATAACTTACCTCCGCAACTTTAATCTTGGTTTTTGATTGAACAAGCCGTACGCTAAGCAAAACACCCGATGCCGTCAAGCACCGATCATTGATTCACGCCGAATAATCGTAGCGCTTTGGAATAGATCAATAGCATCATGCGACCCGTTAAACCGCCCAATCCCAATCCACACGCAGCTTGCTTCAAATTACCGCCAGGCGCTTGCGACACACACCTGCACGTCTATGGTCCGTTCGACCGTTATCCGCTCGTTGCCGAACGCGGCTACGATCCCGATCCTCATTCAACACTGGACGATTACTTACGGACCCATCGCGCTCTCGGCTTGGAGCGCGCAGTCATTGTCACCGGCAGTGGTAACGGAACCAACAACCGCATCACCCGTGACGCGCTCAAGCGCATGAACGGCGCTTTCAAAGGTCTCGCCTTACTCGACCCGGCAATCACCGATTCAGAGCTTGTAGAATTGAAGGAGAGCGGCTTCAGCGGTTTTCGCATCAAGACGAACGGCCGCGGCGGCCTTTCTTTTGATGACAGCAAGCGCATGGTTACCCGCACAGCGGGATTCGGCTGGCATGTCGAATTCATGTCGCAATCGCTCGCGGAAGCGATCGGCGCGGTGCCGTTTTTGAACTCCCTTAAGATTCCTTACATGTTCGACCACGTCGCGCATGCCGAGCCGCATATGACCGGTGAGGATCACGAATTTGCCGAGCTGCTGCGAATTCTCAAAAACGAGCAGCAAGCCTGGATTAATCTCTACAGCTTTTACCAGCTGTCGAAAGTCGGTCCGCCGGATTACCAGGACATGTTCGAGGTCGTTCAGGCGATCGTCGCCAATCGTTCTGACAATATAGTCTGGGGCAGCAATTGGCCTCACGGTGGTGTGAGCGTGCCCATGCCCGACGACGGAGACCTGCTCGATTTCCTCTTCACCGCGGTGCCCGATGAAAATACCCGTAACGCAATTCTCGCGGACAATCCGGCAAAGCTCTACGGCTGGCTCGTATAGACGAACGCAACAATTGAATTCACTGGGATCGATCGAATCGGCATCCAACGTTCAACCTTTTGAACCCTTGGAATCTAAAACAACTCTGTAGGAGGTAAAAATGTACGGTTGGCGCGCTCGCATCGGTCATATCGCCCCCTCACGCGGCGACACTCTGGTGTATGAATTTTACAAGATGTTTCCCGAAGGTTTTATGATGCTCAATACGACGGGCACGGTGCGCCAGCTGGTTGACAGCGATTTCGAGGCGCAATTAAGCCGTATCGAAGAAGCAGCCCAGGATTTGGTCGATAATAACTGCGACTCGATTATCTTTAGCGGCTCACCGCTATTCACCCGTTTGCCATTCGGCGCCGATCGGGAGTTGGGCAAGAAGCTATCCGACAAATTCGGAGTCCCAGTGGCGGCCGGCTTGACCGCGGAAGTCGAGGCGTTAAAAGCGATGAATTGCACGAAGCTCGTCGTCGGAACGCCCTATGAGGACGAGATCAATCAACGGCTTAAGCGCCATCTCGAACAGTGCGGCTTCGAAGTCTTGCAAATCGCCGGCTACGGTGTCCGGAAAAACGCTCAGCTCACCGACTTGCCGGTGCATGCATCGTACAAAATCGCCAAGCGGCTTTATGCCAAGGGACGCGATGCCGACGGCATATTTATCCCCTGCCCGCGCTGGCCGACCATCACTGATGTTCAGCTCTTGGAAGACGAAATTGGCAAACCAGTGATCACAAGTAGCTTGGCGTGCAGCTGGTACGCCATGAAAATGATCGATATTAGGGAAAAAGTGACAGGATTTGGCCGATTGATGGAGAGTTTGGCGCCCTAAGAAATTCGTTAATTACAAATTCGCGGTGATACTTTATAATTTTTTTACGTCTAAAGAACAGGTTCAGTCAAACAAGGAGGACATAAAAATGTCGTGGATTAAAGCAGCATTTTTAACCGGTGTGCTAAGTAGCCTGATGGTCAATTTTGTGCCGGATGGCATGGCGGCCGAGTGGGCCCGCGGACAAGGCCGCGGTTGTTCGCGGGGTGATCGCTTGAACATACAAGACCTCGATATGTCGCCGGACCCGCTCGTCGAAGGCCAGCGGGTTCGCGCTTGGAAAGTGCGCGTCGATTTCACCGGTGGGCGCGATTGCGAAACCGACATAGTAGTCCGCGAGGGTAACAAAATCGTCGGTCATGCGCGCAACTTCAGATTGCACGCTGGCGTCAATGAGGTGGAAATTCCCGCCGTGGAAACATACCGTTATACCGGTCGCGAACACTGCTTCAATGTTCAAGTCGACCTCGACGGCTCGCGCCAGCAGGTTGACGCTGCGCGCCGCTTCTGCGCCCGCCAGCGGACCATGTGGAGTATGCGCGAACCCGACGACCGCCGATACCAAAATCGGTAGTAGCTAAATACATCAGAAAACATCTCCGGATGGGAATGGCGCAACCGCGTCGTTCCCACCCGGTTTTTTTTCTCCTACCTTCATTTCCGCACTACCACAAGTGCGGTCCCGGCCAGGATTAAACCGCACCCAACGATCATAACCGCCGTGATCTTTTCGTTAAGAAACAGGCCTGCCCAGATCATCGTGAAAGCCGGCATCAAAAAGGTAACCGTCAATGCCTTCGTCGGGCCAATGTCGGCGATTAAGCGAAAATACAACAGGAACGCGACGCCGCTGCTCAATAACGCGAATACAATCATATTTACCGCAATAAAGAGCGTAACCGATCCCGCTGGCGGCGCCAGCGGCGTGAACGGCAGTAGTAACAGCCCAGCCATCAATTGGCTGCCCCCCGCAATTGCGCGTGGATTGGCCGCGGCG
>DATLCH010000039.1:0-5241 GCA_035526465.1 Candidatus Limnocylindrales bacterium
ACTGGGTATGTCGCAGACCTTCATCGGCATCGTTTTTCTGGCCATCGTCGGCGGCGCCGCCGAGAGTGGATCGGCGATCGCCATGGCGCGAAAAAATAAGCTCGACCTAACGGTGGGCATCGCCCTCGGCAGTTGTATTCAGATCGCGCTGTTTGTTGCTCCTGCTCTGGTGTTGATGAGTTATGCGCTGGCACCCCAACCGCTTGAGCTCGCTTTCGGCAGGGCGGAGATTGGCTCGCTGTTCCTCGCCGTTTTGATTGGCGCGATGGTTTCGGGGGACGGGCGATCGAACTGGTATAAGGGCGTCCAACTCATCACGGTGTACCTCATCATGGCATTCTTATTTTACTTCATGCCGGAGGCGGTGCCGCAATGAGCCAGGGCGCCGCGGTTGGAGCAGGCGGCCTGCGCGAGTGGGGGCGGGCTTACTTGCGCCGACGCTATGCGATTCTTTTCTATACGCTTTTACTGACGATGGTGGCCGCTCCGGTTTTCGCGGCTTTCGAGTTCAAAGGATTTCTAATTGAGTTTTTTCTCGCCGCCAACTTGCTCGCTGCGGTGATGCCTGTCGGCGCGGGGAGAGATCGCCGTATTTTACTCGCGATTGTGACCCTTGTTTGGCTGGCACGTGCGGCGACAGAGTGGTTTGATCATCCGGCGCTCTCGGCGACGGTACTCGGGATGTGGACGCTGATCGGGCTGTTTGCCGCTGCCGCGGCTTTGCGTTTCGCCCTATGTGCCACAGCGGTCGATAGCGAGCACCTGTACGCGGCGCTCAGCGCCTACCTACTCGCAGGGATTTTTTTCGGGCAGTTCTACTGGGTGCTCCAACAGATTTGGCCGGAGTCCTTTGCGGTTAGCGGCAACTTCTCACGCATGAGCGCGTTCTACTTTAGCTTCGTCACGCTGGCGACGCTTGGCTACGGAGACATCGTGCCGCGCAGCGATGTTGCGCGCGGGCTTGCCATCGTCGAAGGGGTTGGAGGTCAGCTATTCCTTGCTGTAATGGTTGCTCGATTGGTGAGCTTGTATGGGGGAAGATCGCCGGGAAGAAATCAGTCCTAACGGTTAAAGGGCGAAAAATGTTTTCGATGTCCGCGTTAGAATTGCCGGTGGTTAAAAATTCGTAAACCACGGTCCATAAGCGCTTGGAAAGCCCGAGCCAAATCGGTTAGTAAGTCGAATTCACAGCGCCGGTAGAACATTGGTAAATTAAGGCAGAGGAGACTCCAGGGAAATGGCTACTAAGATTGTCGATGTCACCGAGCAAAAACGGCTGAACGATGCCCGTGAAAAGCAAATACCCTGGAAGAAATGGGGTCCTTACTTGAGCGAGCGGCAGTGGGGCACGGTGCGCGAGGACTATAGCGAAAACGGCGATGCCTGGAACTATTTTACCCATGACCACGCGCGCGCGCGAGCGTACCGCTGGGGCGAAGACGGGCTCGCCGGCATTAGCGACGACAAGCAACGGCTGTGTTTTGCGCTTGCGCTGTGGAATGAACGCGACCCCATTCTGAAAGAGCGCCTGTTCGGCCTTACCAACGGTGAGGGGAATCATGGCGAGGATGTCAAAGAATATTATTTCTACCTCGACAGCACGCCGACCCATTCGTACATGAAGTATTTGTACAAGTATCCGCAGCGCGAGTATCCCTATGGCGATCTGATCAAAACCAACCGCAACCGGTCGCGCGAGGAGTTCGAGTACGAACTCCTCGACACCGGGATATTCGCTGACGACCGCTATTTCGACGTGTTCGTCGAATACGCCAAGCAGGATCCCGAAGACGTGCTCATCCGTATCACGGCGCACAATCGCGGACCGGAAGCGGCCAGTGTGCGATTGTTGCCGACCATTTGGTTTCGCAACACATGGTCTTGGAGCGATGACAAGCGTAGGCCATCGTTGCGCGAAGCAGGGCCGGACACGATTGAGGCAATACATCCTGAACTCGGCAAATACTGGCTGCATTGCGATGGAGCTGCTGAATTACTTTTCACGGAAAATGAAAGCAACCGGCAGCGTCTGTGGAATCAGACCAACGCATCTCCCTTCGTCAAAGATGCGTTCCATGAGTACATCATCGGGGGACGCCGTGAAGCGGTGAATCCCGCCAAGGTCGGGACCAAGGCCGCAGCCCAGTACGTTCTCAATGTGCCGGCTGGCGGCAGCAGCGCGGTGCGGCTTCGTCTGGTAGCGGCCGAGAAGACTAATCCCTTCGACAGCTTCGACAAAATCTTTAAGAGCCGCATTGCCGATGCCGACGAATTCTACGAGCGGATTGCGCCGCAATCTTTAAACGAGGATCAACGGCGCGTGCATCGCCAGGCGCTGGCAGGAATGCTGTGGAGCAAACAGTATTATTTTTTCGACCTCGACGAATGGCTCGAGGAGCACAAGAGTGATCGACTCCTCGAGTCCAGCCGCAATGTGCGCAACGCCGAATGGTTTCACATGCTCAACAGCGATGTGATCTCCATGCCGGACAAATGGGAGTACCCGTGGTATGCGGCCTGGGACCTCGCTTTTCATACGATATCCCTGTCGCTGGTGGACTTCGATTTCGCCAAAGAGCAGTTGCTGCTGATGCTTCGCAATCTTTATTTCCATCCCAACGGACAGATTCCCGCATACGAGTGGAACTTCAGCGATGTCAATCCGCCGGTGCACGCCTGGGCGACACTTTACCTCTACAGGTATGAGAGCACCCTCGGCCGCGCCGACCTGCGGTTTCTCGAACGTTCGTTTCAGGGATTGATGCTGAACTTCAACTGGTGGGTTAATCGCAAGGACCCATCCGGTCGCAACGTCTTCGCGGGAGGATTTCTCGGTCTCGACAACATCGGCGTGTTTGACCGTAGCGCTCAGCTGCCGACGGGCGGCTCGCTGGAGCAGGCGGACGGCACCGCTTGGATGGCGTTTTATTGCCAGAGCATGTTGGAGATAGCTCTGATACTGTGCGAATACGACTCGATGTATGAGGACATTGCGTTCAAGTTCCTCCAGCACTTTATGTGGATCACTTATGCGATGGACCGCATCGGCGACAATAAAGACGAGATGTGGGATGAGCAGGATGGCTTCTTTTACGATCTGCTGCGATTTCCCGATGGTCACGCGGTGCGCTTGAAAGTAAGGTCACTGGTCGGGCTGTTGCCACTGTGCGCGTCGACGGTGTTGGAGGAGGATACCGCCACCAGGTATCCCCGGCTAATGGAGATGGTCGCCCTGTTTCGCAAGCGCCATCCCGAGTTGATCTCGCATATCGCGCCAACCGATGCGGGGTTTGTCGGCTACAAGGGCCGGCGGCTGTTATCGATCCTCAATAAGAAAAAGCTCGAGCGGGTGCTCGCCCATATGCTCGACGAGAACGAGTTTCTCGGGCCGCACGGCATACGCTCGTTGTCGCGCTATCACTTGGAGCATCCGTTTGTGTTTACCGTCGCGGGGCACGAGTACAACGTCCGGTATCTGTCGGCGGAATCCAATACCGGGATGTTCGGCGGCAACTCCAACTGGCGCGGTCCGGTGTGGATGCCGGTCAATATTTTGCTGATACGTGCGTTGATGAACCTATACACGTTTTACGCCGATGACTTTAAGGTTGAATGTCCCACGCGCTCCGGCCGTTACCTGACGCTGTTCGAAGTAGCGCAGGAGCTTGTCCGCCGTCTGACCGGCACTTTTCTACGCAACGATAATGGGCAGCGGCCGGTTTACGGCGGCACGGCGAAATTCCAAGAAGATCCCCATTGGCGCGATCTGATTCTATTCTTTGAGTACTTTCACGGCGACAACGGTGCCGGCCTGGGCGCCAGTCACCAGACGGGTTGGACAGGCCTTGTCGCACCGTTGCTCGATATTTTCGGCCGCGTCGACGCCAATCTCGTGCTGGAGACCGCACGCGGGCTCGTCTTTAGTAAACTCGTCACCGACCAAGTCGGTGGAGAAAAGCAACCGGATAAGGCGCGAGCGTAGACGATGAGTTAGAACCCCGCTTCGGCCGGCGATGCGGCGCAGGCGCGTTTGGCTAGTGCCGGAACATCGGCAGTGAAGAATTGTCCCACGGCGACAATGTCTCGGCTATCGGTAGACCGCCAGCGCCATTGGACTAAAGTCCAATACTAGCGCCTCTCAGTCTTTTGATATGAGCCATAATTATCTCTCCCCACAAGCGGAACCACGCGCGGCATGCGGCGCGAGAATTTATGGGTGAGACAGCCGGCAAATTCACCGAAGGAAAGATTAGATTGCGGAAGATATTTCTACGTTTGCACAAAACGCCCGGCAGTGATCAGGCAGCGCGTCATATCTTAATTTCGTAACTGCCCCATCCGCTGCCATAGGGAATTGTCTCGGTCGACTATCCTCGAGAGCACGAGAGAAACTCAATCTTATGCTTCAACGAGGTAAAAGTATTTTCGCAGCTCTCGCGCTGGTCTTTCTGGTTCAGGCATGCGCCACGGTTAATTGGGATTACCCGCGTACGCCGTCAAATGCATTCGCCCATCCTGAGACCACCAGCGTCGGCGCGCTTTTTCAGGAGGCGGCCGATAAACATCCGACCTTATCCGGGTTCTCGCTTGTTCAACATGGGGAGAACGCTTTCCTTGCCCGGCTTGCTATGGCCGACCTGGCAGAAAAAACCCTGGACGCGCAGTATTACATCTGGGATTCAGACACCACCGGCCGGATCTTAGCCAGTCGGCTAATGCGCGCCGCTGACCGCGGCGTGCGGGTGCGGATATTGATCGACGACCATTATCAAACAGGCGATAAAGACTTTTTGGTCGCGGCACTGGACGGCCATCCCAACATCGAGATACGACTGTTCAACCCGATTAGGAACCGGTTTTGGCGCACGTTGAGTTTTTTGGCCGATTTCCGCCGCGTCAACCATCGGATGCACAACAAGCTATTCGTCGTGGACAACGCTGTGGGGATGGTAGGGGGACGCAACATCGGGGATGTTTACTTCGGCGTTCGAGCAGACCACAACTATCGCGACCTCGACGTTCTGACGAGCGGTCCGATCGTCCGCGAGATATCGGCTAGCTTCGATATGTTCTGGAACAGCGATTGGGCCATCCCCGTCGGTGCGACAGTGAACGAACTTCCGACCGCAACAGAAGAGAAAGCCTTGCTGCAGCGGCTAGAGGAAAACGTCAGTGCCAAGGGTTACCCGTACCCCATCTACCAAAGTCTGGACGAACTGCGCACGCGGCTCATCAACATTC
>DATLCH010000004.1:0-4964 GCA_035526465.1 Candidatus Limnocylindrales bacterium
AGAAAAAAACACCCGGTCGGCCGATCCGATGCAGCAACTGTTTGTCAGACAACCCTAAGTCAACGGCTCGTGCCTTACTTCGTGAGATGCCTTCGGAGATCGAGATTTGACTTTCGTTTAGGCGCTTCCTATAAGGCCACTCATAAGCGTAGTTTTAAAACCGGCTCGAGGAGCCATTTACGTTATGTCCATTCTGATACGCACCAATCCCACGCGCGCCGACTACGCCCGAGCCGGACTGGCGATGGCGATCGCCATATTGTTTGCGACCTGCTTGTACGCGATCGAAGCGCCGAAACCGCCCGACACTCGCCTCGCGGCGCTGGGCTTGCCAACCGGTGCAGGAGCCGATTGGCAACAGTGGGATTCGTTTTTGACCAATGCAGTGAAAAAATTGGCACAGGAGTTACGTCCGGAACAGCAGGAGCAGGTTGGCGATGTTTTCCTCGATTCGCGTTATCAGCTGGCGCAATTGCTCGGCGCCGGGACGTCCGATCCGGTGCCGCAGTTGTTTGCCAGTACTTGGGACCGGTTGTCCCCCATCCTCAAACAGTCCGTTCCTGGAATGTCCCAACAGAGCGCCAGTCAAGTCACCGGTTTCGCAGCCGCCATGGATGGTCTTAAATCGCTGTCGGGATTTGGCCGCCAGTTGGGATTTTTCCGGATCACACCGGACACTCTGAGAGGAGCGGCGCGCCTGCTGGGAACCGGCGACGTTGACCCATTGGCGTATAACCTGGACCTCGATTCGAGTTTGCGCAATTTGCTTGGTTTCGGCGGCTTGCTGCCGGAACCGCGGCCGTCATCTTTGTTGGAGCAGGGACGGCTGCAGCAATTGCGCAACAGGGCATCGGCGGCGGTTAAATCACTGCTGCCTCGTCCGGCCCACGCCGCAGAAGCGGATGTTGACCGTTTAAACGAATGGGTGCCGGAAACCCAAGAGGCGAAAGAAGTACAGGACTACCTTTTGGAAGTGCAGAAGATGCTAGTTGAGACTAGCGACAGGGTGCTGGCCAAGTCTCCGCTAGCGCCGGCGCAACAACAGCTCTATCGGCAGATTCTTTTTACGACCGGATGGCAGGAGAGCTGCTGGCGTCAGTTCGTCAAAAAAGGCGCGAAACTGGCGCCGCTCGCCTCGGCAACGGGCGACGTCGGCATCATGCAAGTCAACCGCCTCACCTGGCGCAGCCTTTACGACATCAAAGGATTGACCGGAGACATCCGCTATAACGGCAATGCCGGCGCCGAGATACTACACCACTATCTGACTCGCTATGCGCTTCGTAAAAAAGAAAATGAGCAGCCTAATGGCAATTTAGCGCGGGCAACTTACTCAGCCTATAACGGCGGACCCGGTGCGCTAGGGCGCTACCGCGGGGTGCGTCAAAGTCCGACTTGGAAAAAAGTCGACGAAGCCTTCTGGGAAAAATTTCAAGCGGTAAGCTCGGGGCAGGAATTGGCGGTAAAAAGCTGTTACGGCTGAGCAAGATGCCGCGTACTTCCGCAACTTAAAATTTTCTGCGCGCAGTGGTTTATTTTTTCTTGTAATACTTCATGGCTTCGGGCAGCCACTCCTTGATTTGGCTGATGCGCGTGTCATCGCTCGGGTGGGTGGACAAAAACTCGGGTGGGCCGCCGCCCTGTTTCACTTTGGACATACGCTCCCAAAATCCCACGGCTGCGGAGGGATCGTAGCCGGCCTTGGCCATCAAGATCAGACCGATGTGGTCGGCCTCGGATTCCTGGGACCGGCCCCAGGGCATAATCACCGCAACGTTGACTCCGAGCCCGTACGCCTGAGAGATCGCCTCGCTGTATCCTGGAGTCACCATACCGGCAACCACGCCAATACCCTGCCCCAGTAGCTGCGCTCCCATGCTCTGGCTCATGCGTTCGGCACCATGACGGGCCAAGGCATGCGCCACCTCGTGCCCCATAACGACGGCGACCCCGGTATCGTCTGCGGCGACCGGCATGATGCCCTCCCAAAACGCGACCTTTCCGCCGGGTAGGCAAAACGCGTTGACTTCCTTGCCCGCCAAAACATTGAACGCCCACTCATATTCGGGTTTGGCCGCCGCCGCGGAAATCCTTTGACCCACGCGTTTCAACTGTGCTTGCCAGGCCTGGTTTTTGGACGGAGGAGTCTTTTTGATAATATCTTCGTACGCTTCTACGCCGAGTTTTTTTTCGTCACCCTCGGACAACAGATTCACTTGAGAACGGCCGGTATATTCTACGGCTTGGCAGCCGAACCCAGATACGGCAGCGCTTAGCAAGAGGACGCGCCAGTCGAATCTTTTGGTTATCTTTCTCATCTGCGTTTCCTTTCGGAGGTAGACTTGCGCCGCGACATCGGCGCGCGGGCACAACTATCCAGGCTGGGACGCTAGCCGAGTCACTTAGTCGTGTCAAACACGAATTCGGGTCGGACCACGCCAAGACATTGGACTCAATGGTTTGTCTCTATCACGGGCAGGTTTTTCATTCTTAAGCTGCATTTTGCCACCAAAAATTGCCCGGCCAAATTACGCTTGGCGCGTGGCAGTGAATGCGGCGAGCTCGGACTCGGAATAGTTTTCATTTAAAACTTTCCACTCCGCTGCCTCGGCATGCGGTGCACTCGTAAAGATCCGGGATTTCGCTTGCGGTTAAAATCCGAACTTCGGAAAAACCGCGGAGTCGATGCTTCCAACTAAGCAGATGCGCGCTGGGCCGGCGCTGTTGATTTGGAAACATAATGGCCCCAGGTCGATTCGAAAAAGTGCGTCGGCATGCTGCCGAACTTGCCCGGCATTTCGCTCGCGACAATCGGCCTCGGCTCACCGATCGCCGAAGCCATATATTGGATCTTCGCCGACTTTTCGATCAGGATCGATAGCAGCGTCGCTTCCTGAATATTTTCCGCCACCGTCACCAGGCCGCTGCCGCGCAGCAACAAGGCCACCGAAGAGTCGAGCTCCTTGATCATGAGCTCGGCGACCTCGGCCGAGCCGATGAATCGCGGCACGTCGAAGAGCTCGATGCCCGACTTGATAAACGTGCAATTGGCCAGCAGCGGCAGGACCGGCTTGCCGAGCACACCGAGAATCGTCGAATAGAGCGGATGCGAATAGACGACGGCATGGACATCCGGCCTTTTGCGATAGATCGCCACGTGCAGAAACACTTCTTTCGGCGGTTCGAGTTTTCCGTTCAGCGCGCGTCCCGATTCGTCGACCTCGATGATGTCCTTGGCCGTCACTTTGTCGAGACGTTCGTGCAAATGCCGGAGGACGAAAATCCGTTTCGATTGGGGATCCCGGGCGCTGACATGGCCGAAGTTTTCCAACAGCTCCTCGCGGACGCAAATCCGCACGCTCTCGGCGAGCCGGTTTTTCAGTTCACTGATCCGCTCTGAGTCTTTGCCATTTTTCATGCGCGATCCTTTCTTTCGATGCCCATTGTTGGTTTCTTGAAGCGGGTTTTCAGGCTTTTTTGGAAATTTCACCGCGGAGACGGCAGAGGACGCAGAGTAATTTTTTTAGGGAAATCCTCCGAACTGTGCGAACTCTGCCCCTCTGCGGTTAATAATTCTTCACTCGAACCTGCAAGCGCTCGTCGTTATCTTTAAAAAGTCGCCGCGCTCCATGTACTACCTTTCGGCGCGTCGCCGCAAGATCAGGAGTTTACGTTGACAATTCAACAGCGCTTACATAAGCATCGGCAAGTATGATGAAGCGCAAATTATTTCTTCTCGCGGCGGCGCTTTTACCAAGTTTGGTTTTCGCTAACCTGGCGGGCGCGCAGAGCAACAAGGTGATCGTCGGCTACGCCAATTTTTCGCCCACCTATGCGCCGGTTTGGGTCGCCAAGGAGATCGGCTTTTTCGACAAGTATAACGTCAACGCGGATATCATCTTCATTCGCGGCGGCGCCATGGGAACTCAAGCGCTGGTGAGCCGGAGTTTCGATGTCATCATCGCCGGCGGCGTCGCCGCCATCGAAGCGGCGCTTGCCGGCGCCGAACTCGTCATCGTCGCGGTTCCCGCCAATCGCATGGATCAAGCGTTCGTCGCTCGAAAGGAGATCACCCACCCGGCGCAACTCAAAGGAAAAAAGATTGCCGTCAACAGCCTGGTCGGCAGCGCGATTCTGGCGATCAAGATCATGCTGCAGGCTTTGGGAATCAACCCGGAAAAAGAAGTGACCTATGTGACCTCCGGCGATGCGGCGACCCGGCTGGCAGCGCTTCAAGCGGGCCTTGTCGATGCCACCGGATTGTCGCAGCCCTTCACCCTGACGGCCAAGCGCGCGGGATTCAACGTGTTCGACAGTATTCCCGCTCTCGAAAGCCTGGAATATCCGTCGGCCTCGCTGATCGCCCGCCAAGAATCGGTGCGCAAAGATCCGCTGATGTTGGACAGAATGACGCGATCGCTCATCGAAGCCGTGCATTTTTTCAAAACCCGCAAGACCGAATCTAAACGGATCCTGCAAAAATATATGCGAACGCAAAACCAGGACGAGTTGGAAGAAGCCTACACCGTGTTGGCCGCGCGATTTATCGAGAAGCCGTATCCGACGGTGCAGAGCGTCAAGACGATCTTGGATTGGTCGAAGCATCCCAAAGCCAAGAGCGTGGATCCCGCTCTGTTCATAGCGCCGCAATTTGTCGAAAAGCTCGACAAAGAAGGTTTTATCGCTGCGGTTTTGAAAAAGTAGCTGGCGCTACGATTACGAGTCCATGGCAAGCAGAAATTTATCGCAATTCGCCTCATGCTTTTTTTCTTCTCTTGCTAAAACGACAGCTTTGTCTGCGCTTTCTTGTTGCGTTGACGCAAAAGCAAACTTTCAGGTAGGCTCCGCCGAGCATGGGCGGATTGCGCGCGTTACTTTCACCGGCTACGTCGTTCGCAGTGAAGGATGATCGTGACGGCCGGGTTCGATCTTTAGGGAGATTCGTCAAGATGTTCCACGCAAAG
>DATLCH010000113.1:0-4193 GCA_035526465.1 Candidatus Limnocylindrales bacterium
AGCCGATTTATCCAGCAAGACTTGAATGCTGGGCTGCCGGACCTGGTGTTCTCAGACTATGAGAATGTCCTGCTGCTCGACGTTATCGAGCACTTGATGTCACCCGAAACGTTTCTGGATCGCTTGCGCGAAAGCATGAAGTACTGCACCGCTACCAAAATCATTGTTACCACCCCCAATGTCGGCTTTATAATCATCCGCTTGATGCTGCTACTCGGCCAGTTCAATTATGGAAAGCGCGGCATCCTCGATCTTACCCACAAACGGCTATTTACCTTTGCAACGATTGGTCACCTGTTCGAACAACGCGGCTTCAAGGTCTCCACCTGCCGCGGCATTCCAGCCCCGTTTCCAGTGGCACTGGGAACGGGTTTTCTTAGTCGTTTGTTGCTAGCCGTAAACAAATTTCTTATTAGACTCTCGCCCTCACTGTTTTCCTATCAAATACTCGTGGTAGCTGAACCAAGACCTTCATTGGAGATACTCTTGCAGCGCGCCCTGGATGAGTCGGCCACCCGTGCTCAGGCCTTGGCTACGAAATCATAACCCTCTGCCACTCGTTTAACTTCGTTTGCTCGATGCTTGTTGGCTTTGCGCCAATTCACGGTCGCTGCGCGTTGATCTGTTGCTCCGTGCCGAAAAAATTTCTAGTTTTGACTCTCCCAGGCGTATCCATTACATTGTTAGGCTTCTGAACTAGACAGGAAATTGTAATGGTCGAGATGGAAAAAATTGTGTCGTTGTGTAAACGGCGCGGGTTTATTTTTCAATCCAGTGAGATTTATGGCGGCACCGGGTCTTGTTGGGACTACGGACCGTTAGGGGTCGAGCTCAAGAACAACGTCAAACGCGCCTGGTGGCGCGACTGCGTGCAGAACCGCGGCGATATGGTCGGGCTCGATGCGTCGATTCTCATGCACCCGCGGGTCTGGAAGGCGAGCGGACATTTGGATCACTTCACTGATCCGATGATCGACTGCAAAGTTTGCAAGGGGCGTTTTCGCGCCGACAAACTCGAAGACGCGCGCTGCCCGCAAAAACCGTCGAAGCAGCCTGGCCAGCACGACGCTTGCGCGCTCACCGAAGCGCGCATGTTCAATTTGATGTTCAAAACTTTCATGGGGCCGGTGGAGGATGATGCCGCGGTCGCTTATCTGCGCCCGGAAACCGCCCAGGGGATTTTCGTCAACTTCGAGAACGTCCAGCAGTCGATGCGCCTGAAGCTGCCCTTTGGCATCGCCCAGATCGGCAAGTCTTTTCGCAACGAGATCACGCCCGGCAACTTCACTTTCCGCACGCGAGAATTCGAGCAAATGGAGATCGAATTCTTTGTGATGCCGGGCACAGATGAGGAGTGGCACCAGCGCTGGCTCGACGAGCGCTTCGCCTGGTATCCCAAATACGGTATTCGCAAGGAAAACCTCCGATTGCGCGAGCATGAGAAAGACGAGTTGGCTCACTACGCCAAACGCACCGCTGACATCGAGTATCTGTTCCCGATGGGTTGGAGTGAACTCGAAGGAGTCGCCAATCGCACCGATTACGATTTGAAGCAGCATGCTCAATTCAGCGGCAAGACGCTCGATTATTTCGACGAGGAGAGCAAGCAAAAAATAGTTCCCTTCGTCATCGAACCCTCGGCCGGCGCTGACCGCGGCACTTTGGCGTTTCTCGTCGACGCCTATCGTGAGGAGGAAGTGAAAGGCGAGAAACGCGTGGTCCTAAACTTTCATCGCGAGCTCGCGCCCATCAAAGTAGCCGTCCTACCGCTGTTGAAAAAAAATCCGCGCATCGTCGAGACCGCGCATAAGCTTTGCGCCGATCTGCGCAAGCGCTGGCACTCGGTTTACGACGACACTGCGTCCATAGGCAGACTCTATCGCCGTCAAGACGAAGTCGGCACGCCGTTTTGTGTTACCGTCGACGTCCAGACTGTTGGCGATGAAAAGTCTGCGGCAGACGATCAAGTGACGATTCGCGACCGCGACAACATGCAGCAGATTCGCGTGCCGCTGGCGTCTCTTACCGCTGTCATGGAAAAACTCATGGACGGTGAGTGGGCGCAGATTCATGGCCAACATGGCCTTGCGCGTAATTGAAACCGAACGCGGCGCGGCCAAACCACAGACAAGAATGGCCGCACAGAACGCAAAGGCCGCAAAAGAAGTGGGGATTTGTCAGGGCGGGTCTGAAACCCGCCCTCGTCGTTTGCACTCAGCTCCGAACCAAAGGATAGAGAGATTCTTCGTTATTATTACCGGGTCAAATTTCTTATTGACCGTTACCGCCGGCTACTCCTGCTCGGCGTCGTTTCCCTGATCGCCACCGATCTCGCCGGCATCGCCTTGCCCTGGTTGATCAAGGGCGGCATCGACACCGCTTTGCGAGCCAAGGAGGGCACCGGCGCGCTACTCGCCTACCCGCTGCTGATTGTCGGCGCGGCCGCACTGCAAGGTTTCTTTCGCTTCTGTTGGCGCATCAACATTCATGGTTTCTCGCGCCGCTGCGAGGCCGATCTGCGCGATGTCGTGTTCGCCCATCTGCAAAAGCTGCCGCTGAGCTATTTTCAATACCACAAAATTGGCGATCTGATGTCGCGCCTGACCAACGATATCCATGCTGTGCGCGAGCTCATGGGTTTCGGCTCGTTGGCAATTGTCGATGCCCTGGTGGTGATTGTTTTCAGCCTGACGCTGATGACCGCCATCGATCCTTGGTTGACCTTGTGGTCGATGATAGCGATGCCATTGATACCCCTGGTGGTGCGCTTATTCGGCCGGCTTATTTTTCGTTGGTCGCGCGCGACCCAGGATCAAGTGAGCGACATGAGCGCCTACGCGCTGGAGAATTTTTCCGGCATCCGCGTCGTTCAAGCCTACGCGCAAGAAGAAAACCAAATCAGCGGTTTCAATCGGATTAGCTCGGAGTACCGGGAAAGGACCATGTGGCTGGCGACGCTGTGGGGCATATTTTGGCCGCTCATGCAGGTCCACGCCGGCATCGCCGCAACCATCGTGCTCTGGCTCGGCGGTCGGCAAGTATTGGCGGGCACCATGAGCCTGGGTGAATTCGTCGCTTTCAACGGTTATTTGGCGATGCTCACCTGGCCGCTCATGGCCATCGGGTACACAGCCAATCAATATCAACGCGGCACCGCGGCGTTGACGCGCATCGCCGAAGTGCTCGATATGCCGGTCGGTGCTCGCTATGCCAATGGCGCCTCTTGCGAGCCGGTACAGACCGTGCGCGGGGATATCGAGCTGCGCAATTTGACTTTCTCCTATGGCGCCGATCGGGCGGCTGAACTGCGCAATATTGATTTGCATATTCCCGCCGGCAAGAGTTGCGGCATCGTCGGCGAGACCGGCTCGGGCAAGAGCACGCTGGTGAATCTCATGCTGCGGCTTTATGAGCCGCCCGAAAATTCGATTCTGATCGACGGCCGCGATATTCGCCGCATGCCGTTACGCCAGCTGGAGGACGCCGTCGGCTACGTCGCCCAGGATATCTTTCTATTCTCCGGATCGTTACGGGAGAATATTTTGCTCGGCATCGAGCACGGCGAATTGGCGCGGGTCGAAGAGGCGGCGAAAATCGCCCGGCTGTTGCCGGCGATCGAATCTTTCAGTGCCGGCTTCGATACCGTGATCGGCGAGCGCGGGGTGCGCCTCTCGGGCGGACAGAAGCAGCGCACTGCGTTGGCGCGGGCGCTAATCAAAAATCCGCCGATTCTGATTCTCGACGACGCCTTTTCCAGCGTCGATGTCGAGACCGAGGAAGAGATTCTTCGCGAGCTCAGACAATTCATGCGCGGCCGCACGACTCTGTTGATTTCGCACCGGATTTCGACGGTACGCGACGCCGACACGATCGTATATTTGCGTGACGGCGCGATTATCGAGCGGGGCAGCCACGAGCAACTTTTGGCGCGCCGTGGCGCTTATTTCAGTCTCTACCAGCGTCAGAGTTTAGAACGGCAAGTCGCGAGCTTGGTGCTTCAGGACGGGCAGGGATGATCGGCGCGCAACTTCCCGACGAGGAAATTCTCGGCAAGGCCTACGATGCGCGCTTGATGATGCGCATCCTGCGTTACCTGCGGCCCTACTGGAAGCTGCTCGCCGTGGCGTTTGGCTTTTTGCTGCTGCAAACCGGCACGCAATTACTCGGGCCCTATATCACCAAGATTGCCATTG
>DATLCH010000121.1:0-3036 GCA_035526465.1 Candidatus Limnocylindrales bacterium
ACGATTCTGCCCGCCGCCTCATGGGCTTGGCGGAAGGGCACGCCGCGTTCGACCAGATAGTCGGCCAAGTCGGTGGCGTTCAGATAGCCTTCCTGGGCCGCCGCTAGCATGCGCTCGTTGCGGACTTTCAATCCACCAACAATTTCGCCCATGATCGTCACGCTCGCCTGCACCGTGTCGGCGCAATCGAACAACGGCACTTTATCTTCTTGCAGATCGCGATTATAGGCAAGCGGTAACCCCTTCATGATGGTCAATAGCGCAAGCAGATGGCCGAACACACGCCCGCTCTTGCCGCGGATCAACTCGGGAACATCGGGATTTTTTTTCTGCGGCATCATCGAACTGCCGGTACAATAAGCATCCGGCAGCTCGATAAAAGCGAACTCTTGACTCGACCAGAGGACCAACTCTTCAGCCATCCGGCTCAAATGCACGAACAGGATCGAGGAGACCGAGAGAAACTCCAACAAGAAATCGCGATCGCTCACCGCATCGATGCTGTTTTTCGAGATCCGCCGAAAGCCCAATAATTTGGCAACGTAGCCTCTATCGATGGGAAAGGTCGTGCCGGCAATGGCGCCGGAGCCCAGCGGCAGAACATTGACCCGTTCCAAACAGCTGAGATAGCGCTCGTGGTCGCGAGCGAACATCTCGTGGTAAGCGAGCAAATGATGCGATAGCAGCACCGGCTGGGCCCGTTGCAGATGGGTATAGCCCGGCATGATCACATCGAGATGTTTCTTCGCCGCCTTGGTGAGTTCCCGTTGCAGCGCCTCGAGGCTGACGAGTATGGTCGCCACCGCGTCACGCAAATAGAGCCGCATATCCAGAGCGACTTGATCGTTGCGGCTGCGGGCTGTATGTAACTTGCCGCCGGCGGCGCCGATCTTCTCGGTCAAACGGCGCTCGATATTCATGTGTATGTCTTCATCCACCGGCGAAAACTCGAACTTGCCGCTCTCGATTTCGCGCTGGATGGCCGCCAGACCGCGGACAATTTTTTGTGAGTCTCGCAGAGGAATAATGCGTTGCTTGCCGAGCATCTTGGCGTGAGCAATGCTGCCCATAATGTCGTGACGGTACAGCCGTGAATCGATGGCGATGGATGCGGTAAACGCCTCCACCGAATCGGCGGTGCCGCCGCTGAACCTGCCACCCCAAAGTTTTTTATTGTTCTTCTTCAAGTAACCGTACGTCTCGACGCTCAATGGAAATTGACATGATCGGATCCGGAATGATCAATTCTGCCTTATCCAGTTTCAATTTATTTCGCCTTCGCCAACCGCCGTAAGCGCAAGCGTAGAGCATTCAAACGTATAAATCCTTCGGCGTCGGCTTGGCGGTAGACCTGATCGGCCTCGAAAGTGGCGACGTTGGCATCATAGAGGGACGCATCGGCCTTGCGTCCAACGACCATGACGTTGCCTTTGTACAACTTGAGCCGTACCCGCCCGGTTACGTTGGCTTGGGAGCCATCGATAGTTTTTTGCAGCAACTCGCGTTCCGGCGCAAACCAATAACCGTAGTAAATCATCTCCGCATAGCGTGGGATGAGAGAATCCCGCAAGTGCAGCACCTCGCGGTCCATAGTAATCGACTCCAAGCCTCGATGCGCCGCATGGAGAATTGTCCCGCCGGGAGTTTCATACACGCCGCGTGACTTCATGCCGACATAGCGGTTCTCAACCAAATCCACGCGGCCAATGCCATGCTTGGCGCCGATAGCGTTCAATTGTGCCAACAAATTTGCCGGCGAGAGTCTTTTACCGTTGAGTACCACCGGATCGCCGCGCAGATAATCGATCTCGATGTATTCGGCGCGGTTGGCCGCCTTCTCCAGCGGCCGACACCAGACAAACATGTCCGAAGGGGGCTCCTTCCACGGGTCTTCCAATACGCCGCCTTCGTAACTGATGTGAAATAGGTTTCGATCCGTGCTGTAGGGTTTGGCCTTGGTGACAGGCACGGGGATGCCATGCTTGCGCGCATAGTCGATCAAAGTCGAGCGCGCATTCAGGTTCCATTCACGCCAAGGGGCGATAATTTTGATGCCCGGCTTGAGCGCATAGTAAGTCAGCTCAAAGCGCACCTGATCATTGCCCTTGCCAGTCGCGCCATGAGAGACCGCGTCGGCTTTTTCGCGTACGGCGATATCGATCTGGCCTTTGGCGATCAGCGGCCGAGCAATCGAGGTGCCCAATAAATAGGATCCTTCGTATACGGCGTTGGCGCGTAACATTGGGAAAACGTAATTTGCCACGAACTCTTCGCGCAGATCGCCGATCACCACTTTACTTGCGCCCGTCTGAATCGCTTTCTTGCGGACCGCTTGCAGATCTTCGCCCTGGCCGAGATCGGCGCAGAACGCGATAACTTCGCAGCCGTATTCTTCTTTGAGCCATCGTAATATGACCGACGTATCCAAGCCGCCGGAGTAAGCCAATACTACTTTTTTAACGTTCATCGGGATTTAGTGGGACCTCTGCGTCAGCTCTTCTTGGTTGAATTTTTAACTCTCGATGCTTTCGATCCGTTGACCAGCCACACCATCACCGCCTTCTGCGCATGGAGGCGATTCTCCGCTTGGTCGAAGGCGACGCACTGCGAGCTTTCTAACACTTCGTCGGTAATCTCTTCCCCCCGATGAGCTGGCAGGCAATGCATCACCACCGCATTCTTTTTTGCCATGGCAACGACTTGACTGTTGACCTGATAAGCGCGGAACGCGCTCAAGCGGTCTTGCGCCTGTTTTTCCTGGCCCATGCTGGTCCAAACATCGGTATAGATCGCATCGGCTCCGGCCACCGCTTCTTCAACTGAATGAGTAACGGCGATTTTCGCCCCATGAGCGCGCGCCCTTTGAACGATTGCCGTATCCGGCTCATAACCTTTCGGACAGGCTAAGATGAACGAAAATGGCACGATGGCAGCGGCTTCCAACCATGAGTGAACCATGTTGTTACCGTCACCGACAAAGACAATTTTTAAGCCCTCTAGCCCGCCCTTATGTTCAATCAATGTTTGACAGTCGGC
>DATLCH010000126.1:0-6612 GCA_035526465.1 Candidatus Limnocylindrales bacterium
AGATGCTCAATAAAGGACGCTGGGGTAACCATAATACCTCCCTGCGCGGCTCTCAGGGCGAACGCTTGGAAGAAACCAAGCTGTACGAGTATGGCGACCCGATGAACGTCAATATTAGCGAGACGATTTTGAATGCTTTGGAAAAGCGCAAGCCCGGCGAAGCGCTGAAAATTCGTCCCGAAGACTTCGCGGTCAATCGCGTCGAGTATTCGACGATGAGCGAAACCGCGTTACTGATCGATGTCAGCTACTCGATGCTGATGAACGACGCGCTCCACGCCGGCAAAAAAGTTGCGCTGGCTCTGCACCGGTTGATTCAGACCAAGTATCCCCAGGACACATTACACCTGGTCGCGTTTCGCTCCAACGCCAAACTGATTCAGGCCGAGGATCTCCCGTCGATTGTCTCGCTCACCTACTTCATGGAACACGGCACCGACATCAAAGAAGCCTTGCGTTATGCGCGCCAGCTGCTGGGCTCCAACCGCAGTGCCAATCGGCAGATCATCTTAATTACCGATGGAGAGCCGACGGCGGCCAGTCTCGACCGCGGCGGCCGGCTGCACAGTGGCTGGGGTTCGGCCATGCTGCATGGCCGGATTGTTCACGAAACCCTGAAAGAAGTGAAGCGCTGCACCCAAAGCGGCATCAAGATCAACACCTTTATGCTCGGCGCCGATTACTACCGCCAAGGCTTTGTCGACCAACTCTCGCGTTTGAACATCGGCCGGGTCTTCTACACGACTCCCGACCAGATGGGCAACTACATCATGGTCGATTACCTCAATAACAAGAAAAAACGCGTCGGTCGGTAACTCACCGCCAATTTCAAAATTTAGATCGTCAACCGCACGTGTATCGAATCGGAAACTTGGCAGCCCAAGTCCTCTGACGTTGAACCTCGAAGTTTTGAACCTTGACGAGTGATTTATTCAGTCACCAACACCAACACGCCGGTGTAGGCAAACAAGTGATTGGCGCGCCCGAGCGGCGCAAGCTCATAGCCGCCGAACATGCCGACAAAGGGAAAGTCGCCCAGCACCTGTTTGATGTAGGCGGCGTCGATCCCGGGAATGCCATAGAGCGAACTGCCGCGGGCGCAGCAGTTAAAATAGAAACCGAAGGACGGTGTTTTGCCGTGCAGATGCAGCAGCTGGCGTTGCAGCATCTCCTGCAAATCATCGCGCGCGCGCTGGCCATCGCGCAGGGCAAAAATCATCTCCTGCCCCTCGCTCACCTTGTCGGCCACTGCAACGATGCCTTTTTCAGGATCCAAGCCGACAATATTTCGCACCAGATATTTTCCCGCGGCGACGCTGTTCTCACTGCGATCGGCCGGCAGGCCGACAAACAGCACGCTGAGCGCGCGGCGCAGATCGTCCGCCAGCGGCCCCTTGAGCAGCTTGGCAAATACTTCGAATGCTGGCTGATGATCGATTTCATGAATCAAGTTATTTGCTGCCTTGGTGATTGTCATGGGCGCCGTGATCGGCTGGCAGCCTTGAGTTATGTCGATATGAGTTTCGAATTTGCCGGAGATATACATGCCCGCTAGGGAGTTACTGGCCAGCTTGTCGCCGCATAACTGGTAGGTCGCGCCGGCGGCGCCATTCTCCGTTGCGCCCGCGCCGGCGATGGCATGAAAACCCGCGCGTGCTTCGATCGCCTGCAGGAGGGTTTGCGCATCGCCGTTGTAGGTGTCGGGGAAGAGAAGCATCAGCGATTTCTCATCTTGAGCCTTGGCGAGAAAGCCGCCAAAGGTTTCACCCAAGTTAGTCTCGTTGCCGCGCAGCGGTTCGAAGAGAAATGGCCGGGCAAAAAATCGGTCGGTGGCGAACACCAGCACGGCAATCCCATGATCGCCTTCGATCTCGCCGGCACCGGTCAATATTCCAGCGCCGCTCGCACCGGTAACGCAGTCCGTGCCAATGATTTTGGCCAAGGTGGTCACCATCTCCTGACCATGCGCAGCGTGAGCGGCGGTAAAGAAAATCACGCCGCCATCGGCTCGGCCAACGCCCGCTTGCGCCATCGCTAGCTGAGCCGCTTCACTGACAGCTTGCGCGGTTGAAGGATTGTTTGATTGTCCGGCACCGGCCCGTAGCATGATGCCGGTACTATAAAGAAACGTTGAGCGCAGGGTCAAGCGGATTAAGCAACCTCGGCGCGGGCCATCAATGTTGAACAATTGTGCTGATCGCCTTGGGCGTGGACTTGTTTATTCCACATCGCAACGCTATTTGAAAAGATGCTCTGTTCCAACTAATATCCAGCTGCGCATTGGAAAAACAATGAAGATCCATCAAATCCCGCTCTTGCGTGACAACTACGGTTATCTGATCGTCTGCGAGCAGACCAATCAAGCCGCCATCATCGACCCTTCGGAAGCCGATCCAGTGCTGCGAATTATCGAACAAGAAAAAGTCGAGCCAGTGGCGATCTTGAATACGCACCATCATCGCGATCATACCGGCGGCAATGAAGCATTCCTGGCCAAGCATCCAGTGAAAGTCTACGGGCATACAAGTGATCGGTCGCGAATCTTTGGATTAACTGACGGCGTCGATGAAGGCGACACGATTCAGGTCGGCGAACGCACGGGCAAGGTGTTTTTTATTCCCGGCCATACCACCGGACACGTCGCTTATCTATTTGACGATAATCTTTTTTGCGGCGACACGCTGTTCACCGCCGGCTGCGGCAGACTTTTCGAAGGAACCCCGGAGCAAATGCAAAATTCGCTAAAAAAACTTATGTCGCTGCCCGACAACACCAACGTTTACTGCGGCCATGAATATACCGAAAGTAATTTGCGCTTTGCGATGACGGTGGAGGGGACAAATCCACAACTGGCGGCGCGCTTCGAGCGTGTCCAGGGGCTGCGCGCCCGCGGTCTCCCAACAGTGCCGTCGACAATGGAAGAGGAAAAACAAACCAATCCATTTTTGCGCTGGAATAGCAAAGAAATCCAAGCCAGTGTGAAAGCCGTCTCTCCCGACAACCCTGTCGATCCGGTATCGATATTCGCGATGGTGCGCAAAATGAAAGATTCGTTTTAGCTCGGCAAGTGCCCCGGTTGCGCATTCGATTCTAAGAGCGCTGTGAATCTCAAAGAACGAACCTACCTGTGGTATCTCTCCATCCTGCGAATTTACGCGGGTTATTATTTGTTTTTCCAAGGCATCGGCAAATTTCAGCGCAAATTTGCCCAGGGCGATTGGATCGGCCGGCAGATCGGCGACGTCGCTACTCTCGACCTTTATCCTTGGTACAAAACCTTCTTGCAACGATATGTCGTGCCACACAGCGAGCTGTTCGGTTATTTGGTTATGATCGGTGAAATCGCGGTGGGCATCTGCCTGCTCTTGGGTTTGTTTACTCGCGTGAGCGCGTTTATCGGGCTCGTCATGCTGGTTAACTATTACCTCGGCCCCGGCATGGCACGCGGCGGCTACATGCTCGCGTATCAGCAATTCTATATTATCGCGCTGGCACTCTTCGTACTCGCCGGTCCTGGTCGCACACTGGGCCTCGACGGCCTGCTGTTTCGCGGTGCCACTGCCAAAGGAAAAGACTCGAAATGAAACTTCCCGGACAGGCGTCACCTGAAGGCACCGACCGCTACCGCAAACGTTTCACTGAAAAACTGCCCGACGAACATTTTCGCCAGTCGCAAAATCTTTGGCTATCGTCCATCGGTCTCGGCACCTACTTGGGGAACTATGACGACGCGACAGATCAGGAATATCACCGAGCAGTGGTTATAGCAGTCGGAGCCGGTTGTAACGTCATCGACAGCGCCATCAACTATCGCCTGCAACGCAGCGAACGCTCCATCGGGACGGCGCTCAAAGAACTCGCCGGCCGAGGTTATAATCGCGAAGAAATCGTCGTCGCCACCAAGGGCGGCTTTATTCCTTATGACGGCACGCCACCCAAGGAACCGCGCCAGTATCTTGAGGACACTTTTATCAAAACTGGCCTTGCCGACGCCGCCGACATCGTCAGCGGGTGCCACTGCATGGCACCCAAGTATTTACTCAACCAGCTCGAATGTAGTCTGCGCAATCTCGACGTCGAAACAGTCGACATTTATTACGTGCACAATCCGGAAACACAGCTGGGGAAAGTGACTGCCGCAGAATTCGACAGCCGCCTGATCAAGGCGTTCGAGACGCTGGAAAATGCCGTGGCGGCAGGAAGAACGCAGATGTACGGCATGGCGAGTTGGAACTGCTTTCGCAATGCGGTTGATGCCAAAGATTATCTATCGCTGGCCCATGTCGTCGAATTGGCCGAACAGGCGGGCGGTAAAGACCACCATTTCAAAGTTATTCAACTGCCGCTCAACTTGGGCATGAGCGAAGCGTTGAGCAATGCCAATCAGCCGGCCCATGGCCACCAGCACAACGTGCTCGAAGTCGCCCAGGATCTTGGTCTTACAGTGATGTGCAGTGCGTCAATCTTGCAGGGCCAGCTCAGTCGCGATTTACCGCCGCTAATCGCTGAAACCTTTGCCGGCCTGGAAAGCGATGCCCAACGCGCCTTGCAGTTCGTCCGCTCCACGCCCGGCGTCACCACTGCGCTCGTCGGCATGAAACAAGAAAAACATGTCGTTGAGAACCTTGCCGCGGCGCGCATCGCACCGGCTTCCTGGGAACAGTACTCGAAGCTGTTTCAAGCGAAAGACTCGGTCGAACCGACTTAGTAGAACTTTCCCCTCGTCCCGGAAGCTCACCTTAGTTCCCGGTCAAGAAGTCCAATCCGCCGAACAGTCTCTCGAGCTTCGCCAACGCCGATTTGGCCAGCGGCGGTTTCAGAATCGCCGCAACGTTCTCTTGCAAATGGTCGGGATTACCAGTGCCCGTAAGGACGACGTCGACTCCCTGCTCATGGCGGCAAAAACGGTAAGCAGCTTCGGGCAACGTGGTGGCGTCGGTTTCTTTGAGCAAAAAACCCAGCGGATCTTCAAGATCCAAGCCATCGCGAACGACCATGCCTTTCTCGACCAGCTCGGCGCACATTTCCTTTAGCCGCTGGGGCTGGCTGAGGGCGCGCCGCACGGCGAACATGTCGAGCACGCCGACCCCGCGCTTTAAAGTCAGCGGAAAGACATTTTTTCGCGCCGACGGATTGAGCAGGCTGAAACCGACCATAATCACGTCCCAAAGATTTTTCTTGAGGCTATCGGCCAGCATGGTGTGAGTCGTATCGACAACAAATCCTTCGGTGACCCCGACAAAGCGAATTTTACCCTGCTCCTGGAGGCGGCGCATCGGCTCGATCAGACGGCGTTGCGCGAACTCATAATCCTTCGGCTCAACCCCGTGTAAATGATAAATGTCGATGTAGTCGGTGCCCAGCAGCTTAAGACTCTTTTCCAGTCCTTCGACAATCGCCGCCTCTGGATTCGGTTCATCGGCGCTCGGCAAAGTTTTCTTGGTCGATATTACGACCCGATCGCGCGGCATATCGGCGATCGCTTTGCCGACGACATTTTCGGTGCCGTAATTCTGCGCAGTATCGAGAAAGTTGACGCCGAGATCGATCGCTTGTTTGATCAGCCGCACCGCGTGCTCTTCCGCACCGGCATCACCACGCATGCCGAGGCGGCTCGGACCCCCGCAGCCCAATCCAGCGACGCTCACCTTCAATCCCGTTTTACCAAGTGTGGTGTAGTCCATCTAAGAATTCTCGCTCCGTTCAACGGTTGAACGTTCAAGGTTGGCAGATTCGCCTGCGAGTCCGAAACGTTGAACTTTTGAACCTTGAACTTTGAACAGCTTTTAATCCCATTCCACCCGCACACCCAAGACCTCACCCTTCGCGCGTACGATCTCCGCTACGCTGAGGGTGCAATGGACCCAGGCTTTGCGTCCGTCGAGTTTGGCGATACGGGCACGCAAATCGATTTGTTCCCGCAGCGGCGTAGGTTTCAGATAGGCAACGTTGAGGTTCGCTGTCACATAGCCAATCCTGGGGGCGCTGCCGATCAGGCGGCCGGCGGCGCGGTAGGCCTGCGCAATCGCGAGATTCAAGCTATGACAATCGATCAGCGATGCGATGATCCCGCCATTGAGATTTTCCGTCGTGCCACCGCAGTGGTGCGGCTCGGCACGCCAAATGGCAACCGCCTCATCACCGTCCCAGTAGCTTTTCAGCCGCAACCCTTTTTCGTTTGCAGCACCGCAGCCGTAACAGTGATGCACCGAGCCTTGGTCCTGAAAAGCGCGCACGCTCACGCTACTTGTCTTTGGCAAATTTCAGCGACGCGGAATTGATGCAATAGCGCAGCTCGGTAGGCTTGGGCCCATCGTCGAAGACGTGGCCCAAATGGGCGCCGCACTTGCTGCAAACGGCTTCCACCCGGCGCATGCCGTAACTATTGTCCTCGTCGGTTTCGACGTTGTCGGCCGCCACGGGCGCCCAAAAGCTCGGCCAACCGGTGCCGGAGTCGAATTTCGTCTCCGAACTGAACAGCTCGTTGTCGCAGCAAACACAGCGGTAGGTGCCCTTCTCGTGGTTGTCCCAGTAGGCACCGGTGAAAGCCCGCTCGGTGCCTTTCTTGCGAGCCACTTGGAACTGTTCTTCAGTCAGTTGTTTTTTCCATTC
>DATLCH010000140.1:0-3715 GCA_035526465.1 Candidatus Limnocylindrales bacterium
GAATAATGGCTTCATCGGGTGAGTTCACTCGGTTCATTCATACTGAGATATTAGCCTAATCCTAAGGTGGGATAAACTCGCAGCGGGCGATCCCGTTGGTGGAACCTTTTGTTTAGGCTTTGGGAAGGAGCGAGAACCGGATAATGCTTCTAAGGATCGTGATAGTTGAACTTGTTGTGCTGAATGGTGTTCATAAAATAAAGCGCCAACGGCCGATTCTTGGCTTCTGCGGCAGCGAGCAAGCGTGCTGAGGTTTCGTAACGGCGAAAAAAGTTCTGATAACCCAAGCGCTCGTACGCACTCTGCTCCGGCAGACTCCTAGCATAGATAATTCCCGATTGTGTCGCGCGTAGTTTTTGCGGCACCGCTTGTGCCAGCGGCAAGCCCTGGCCGGCATTGTTACCGATAACGACATAATCGACTGCATCAGCGAGCTCCGCGAGAGTTCTGCCCACGCCAGGCAGCGATACCTCATCCCAATTTGTCATTTCGGCTCTACCGAGGGCCGCGTCCAACACCTTGGGGTAGCCTTGGGCGATCTGGAAGACGCCGCCCTGCTGCACGATGCGCGCCCACGATAGCGGGGGTTCCGTGACGAATTCACCTACCGTGACTTCGTTATCGAGAATCAGCGCGACGAATTGCTGCGCACGAAAACCCGCAAGCTGGGTGACAATGCTCATTAGAAATCCTTCTCCTGCACCAGTACTAGACATCTCCGGCGCGACAACAGTTGGTTAATCGTAAAGACTCTTGATGAAACCGCTATCTTCGATGGACTTGAGGATGCTCGGGTCGCTGAACGATGCGGGATCGGCGCCCTTGGCCTTGGGAAACTCTTTGGCGAGGGATTCGAGGATGGTGCGGACACCGCTCAAAGACGGATACGGGACCCGATCAAAGTACGTGTTGGCGTACTGGTCGTAGGTGCGCTCGGCGTATTTCTCTTTGTCCGCTTCCATGCGCATTTTCTTCAAGATAATCCGAATGCTTTCTTTCTTGTTGCGTTTGAAATAAGCGATGCCTTCGACATAGGCACGCATCACCCGGGTAGCCTCGTCGCGATTACCGCGCAAATAGCCGCGCGTCGAAACCAGCATACTTTGCAAATAGTGAATATTCATCTTCGCCAGATCCGCCAAGACTCGAAAACCATTGTCCTCGGCGATGAAATAAGACGGATCGGTCAACACCGCACCGTCGACGACCTTTTTTTGCAAGCTCACCAACATGGTCGGCGACGAACCGATCTGCAAAACGTTCATATCCTCTTGGCGCAGGTTCCAGTGATTGAGTAAAAGCGTCAAAACGGTATGCGATGCGGTGCCGAAGGCGGTAATAGCGATGCGCTTGCCCTTCAAGGCCTCCGGCGTATCGATATCCGGCCGCACCATCAACCGGTGCACGCCTTTATTGTTTAGTGCCGCGATCATCACCACATCGATGCCCTTGAGCATAGAGCTAATGACCGGCCCGCCGCTAGCGCTGGCGAACTGAATATCGCCGGCCAGCAGGGCGTTGATTCCGCGCGCCGCCCCGCCGCCGATAAAGATCGCCTCGACATCAAGACCATGCTTCTTGAAAAACCCGCGCTCCTCGGCAACCCAGATCGCGCCATTACTCGGGCTAAACGCGCCCATGCCGATGCGGATCTTATCCAGCGCATGGACCGCTTCGAGACAAGAAAAAAAGAATGCTATCACCATGAAAGGCATGAATTTTTGAGAAATCATTTGTCGCAACGTTCGTGTCCTTCTCGGAAAATAGATGTGCAGGCGCGACCGAAGGTTGATTTGGACCGAGATTCCGTCATACCGGCGAAAGCCGGTATCCATCCCCTGCCTCCCTGGATGCCGGCCTCCGCCGGCATGACTACTAAAGGCCAAGTCGCCGGCCCGGGGCTGACGAATCCGATATTAAGAGTGCCGGTTGTCACCCGTGAATTTGTCGCATCCGTAAATCAATAGCACAGCGGGTTAAGAAAACCACGTTAGCTGTCGACTGGTATTGGCGTTAGCGACCCGGACCGACACTCACGTATGACGATGACCAAGCCAATCGCGACAGCGGAACATCGCGGAATAAAGCTAAACGGCGCTCCTTGCGGTACTGGCGCCTGGCGGCAAGAAATAGAATTGCGGGGAGTAATTAACTGGGGGTTGATTTCGCACTGCCGCGTCTTACGAACGCAGCGCGGGCAGGACTTCTTTACCCAGCAAATCGATCTGCTCGTGCCAGTCGGTGTAGCGCAATCGTAAATCGTAGACGATATGATTGGCACCTGCCGCTTCATAGGTTTGGCTTTCGCGCACCACGTCGGCCGGCGAACCGGCGATCAGCACGCCGCCGAGATCTTCGAGGGTTTCAAATTTTCCCGACGGCGGCTTTACCCAAGTTGACGAATTGTGCGCTTCGTCCAACAAATCTTTGGTGTTGATACCGCGCAGCGCGTCAGCGAGGTTATTGCCGATGGTGGTGAACGGCATCACTGCGATATCGATCAGCGGACGGCCGGCTTGGGCGCACAGCCGGTGCAGATACTCCACCCTTTTGCTAAACGTCGGATAGTTGATACGCGCCGGCATCCAGCCATCGCCGAGTGCGGCGGCGCGCCGGCATGCCGCCGGCGAACTGCCGCCGATCCAGATGGGGATCGCGTTCTTGGGTAGTGGTTTCAACGCTACGGCTGTGAATTCGAAATAGTCACTCCGATGCGACAAGGTTTCACCGCGCCACAGAGCGCGACAGATTTCGATATTGATCCGCGCGAGCTCAGCGCGATCGGCAAGCGAACTCGGCCGGCCGGCTGCGGCAAACTCGTGCGGAAATCCACCTAACCCGAGACCCAGAATAACCCGCCCGTTGGAAATCGCACTCAAACCGGCGCAACATTGCGCCAGGTGAATCGGATGGCGATGGCAGATAGCCATCGCCGTACCGAATTGCAGCCTCGTCGTCAACGGTGCCAATGACGCGAGCAACAGCAAGCATTCCAAATGATTGGCATCGGCGCCTTCGCCGGCATGCGGCGTGAAAACCAAGTGGTCGCGCACCCATACCGAGTCGAAACCGTAAGCTTCGGCGCGACGCGCTCCCTCGCGGCAGTTCTCAACCGACATGTGGCTGCCAAAATGAGGTAACAGGAGACCAAACTTGAGCTTTGAGGCCATAAATTTCCAGCGTGATGTTGCCGACGGAGTCGCGCACGGAGGATTTGCAGGAAACCTAGATCAGAAATCGATGCTATATTCTTGACCGGCCTGGCTTTTACATCGGCCGAAACCGCCGCCGGTATAGGCCGAACCGATGAAAAAGCAACCGAGCACGGTGCGCCGGTCACCTTCCAGCGAAGCGACCCAGTAAAATAGCGGTCCGGTGATGGACTTTGTCGGCCTACCCTGAGCTGCCGCCACTGGATCAGCGTAGGCAGTTTCATGAAAACCCGACGTCGGTCCCAAAACACCGCTCAGGGATCCGGCGTGGCGCGACAAGTCGGGCCCGTCGAGCTCTATCGTGCCGCGGCCGAATGCTTTTTCGTACCTCTCGACAAAAGCCGTACGGCCGACGCGGGCGAAATGGCCGATCAGCACTTCGTTGTCAGGTCCATAGATTTGCATGAGACCGCTGTCGTCGCGGCCAAAACGATAGCGGCCGTCGTAAGTCACTCCTTCGCGTGATTGCATCGTGATTGGGTAGGAGCAGGCCCCGAGCATTA
>DATLCH010000163.1:0-7287 GCA_035526465.1 Candidatus Limnocylindrales bacterium
ACGATTAACACAGGAGTGATGGAGTACCGGAGTGTTGGAGTGCTGGATTCCGGATGGCCGAAGCTCCATTTCTCCACACGAGATCACTCCGTTCTGATGAAGGTGCCGCTTTTGCCGCCGCTCTTTTTAACCAAGCGGATCTCGCCGATGATCATCTCGCGGTCGACGGCTTTGCACATATCATAGATTGTCAAACCCGCGATCGATACGGCGGTCATCGCTTCCATCTCCACACCGGTTTTGCCGCTGACGCGCACCGAGGCTTCGATGTCGATGCGGGCCGGATCACTCGCCGGCGTCAGCTCGACGTGCACGGAGGTGATGTTGAGCGGATGGCACATGGGTATGAGTTCGGCAGTTTTCTTCGCGGCCATAATGGCGGCGACGCGAGCGACTGATAAAACGTCGCCCTTCTCGATCTTGTCGTCGAGAATGAGTGCCAAAGTTTCCGGCAGCATGTGGATGGTGCCGCACGCGGTGGCGATACGGCTGGTGACTTCCTTTTCGCTCACATCGACCATGCGCGCGCGCCCGTGTTCGTCCAAGTGACTCAGTTGTGCCATAGCCTTAGTTTCTTTTTCCACTAGGCTTTTTATGTTACAGAAACCGGATGGATAAGAAAAGTCATTATCGTGTGATCATTCTTGGTTCCGGCGCCGCTGGTCTCACCGCGGCGATCTACACTGCGCGCGCAAATCTTCAACCGCTCGTTATCGAAGGCTCGCAGCCTGGCGGGCAACTGACGATTACCACTGATGTGGAGAATTTTCCCGGCTTTCCCAAGGGAATTATGGGCCCGGAGCTGATGGAGGAGTTCAAGAAGCAAGCGTTGCGTTTCGGCACCGAGGCACTTTTCGCTGAAGTCACTGCCGTCGATTTGAAACAGCGGCCATTCAAAATTACCGCGAGTAAGGAAATTTACACATGCGACACATTGATTGTCGCCACCGGCGCAACGGCGAAGCTCTTGGGTTTACAATCTGAAATGAAACTCATGGGCCACGGCGTCTCGGCGTGCGCCACTTGTGATGGGTTCTTCTTCAAAGACAAAGAGCTTGTGGTGGTCGGCGGCGGTGACACGGCGATGGAAGAGGCGACGTTTCTGACGAAATTCGCGAGCAAGGTGACGGTCGTTCACCGCCGCGATAAACTGCGTGCGTCGAAAATTATGCAGGATCGCGCCGAGAGAAATCCTAAGATTTTCTTTGTCTGGGACACCACGGTGGAAGAAGTTTATGGCGATCCAAAAGCTGGCGGTGTAAAGGGCGTCAAGCTGCGAAACCTAAAAAACGGTAAGACGGAAGATTTCAAATGCGACGGCTTGTTCATCGCTATCGGACACGAGCCCAATTCGAAATTGTTCGTTGGTCAACTAGATCTTGATCCGACGGGTTACATCCTTACCCACGACGGCTCCAAGACCAATATTCCCGGGGTCTTCGCCTCTGGCGACGTGCAAGATCACATTTACCGCCAGGCGATCACTGCCGCGGGCAGCGGTTGCATGGCGGCAATCGATGCCGAGCGGTTTTTGGAGAGCCAAAAAGAGTAATCGCTAAACGACTTACTCGTCAGTTCGCCACGAACGCCTCTAACTCACCAGAGAAACCGTGAACCTGCGTAAGAGAATTGATGGCCGATTGTTCGTCGTGCAGGAGCAGCGCGGCGGGTATCGGGAACTACGCTTTTAACAGCCAGACGTGAGCGGGGCTGTTGGACGAGGGCGAATTAAGATTCTATTTTTTTGAGCTCTGCCAGGAGAAACTCACGGCTGGGGATTTCTTTGCCGTCGCTGTAGCGCATTAGATAGGGCTTGCCCGAAGTGCCCGACTTGGTGGCGACTTTGTCGATAAAATCCCGCGCAGTTTTGACTTCCGCCTTGTTGGCGTTCCATTTGCCTCGCAAAAAACGCACGGCGGCCGCCGGCTCATAACTGGAGCCGTTACGAATGAATTTTGCGTCTTTCAGCTCTCCGACGTGCTCAATCAGCGCGTCGATCTTTTGCTTCTCCGCTACAGGCACGGTCTGGGCCCGCAGGATGGATGGCGAAATCAGCAACGCGATCAGCAGAATTGCAAATTGGACTACGCGTTTAGACATTGGCGCGGCTCCCATTTAACAATTAGACGCCCAACCTGCATGAATAATAGCGCGAATGTTCGGGTGACTTAACCCCCTTTGCGGATCATATCCAGTACTTGATCGGTTGTTCTGACCCGGGCCAAGCGGGGAAAGACCGTGTCCATGAGTGCTTTCATGGAGTCTTCGTGGGAGTTGCTGCAGGCGTCGCGCGCGACAATGATGTTGTAGTCGTGGTCGCGGGCCGAGTAAACGGTCGAGGCGACGCCTACGTCGACGGCGCCGCCGGAAATAATGATCGTGTCGATGCCGCGGGAACGTAGCGCCAAGTCGAAATAGGTCTGGTGGAATGTGCTCCAGCGGTACTTCGGAATGATGTAATCCTGAGGCTGCGGCGCAATCGGATCGATGACTTTTTGTTCCCACGACCCTTCGCTGGCGCCGTGCACTGTCGGATTGCAATCGTCGTTGGGCCAGGGGCGCAGGCGCATGTCTGTATCGGTGATCGCCGTGTAGCGGCTATGGCCGTCGGCTCGGTGATTGGCCATGGCGTAATATATTAGGATACCGGCTTGGCGCGCACCGTTCATCAAACGCACGGCGTTGTCGATCACGGGTTTCAAGGCTTTTTGTTTTTCCTCCGGAATGCCGTGGAAGTAGACGTTGAGCATGTCGAAGAACAGCACGGCGGTTTTTTTATTGTCGATGTGGTGGATGTTCATGATTGGCAGCTCCTAAGACATTGGCACTAATCGTTACTAGGTTGTTAATCGCTCCAGTTCAATAAAACCCCAGGAGCGTGATTGCCGCAGCGCCAATGTGAAATGTAAGCGACTTCCCACCAGTTGCCGTCGAGGTCGCAGATCTGAAACGACTGGCCGGCGGCCGTGTCTTGGACGGCTTCGATGGCGGTCAGATTAAACTCCTCCTTGCGCTCGGTGAATTCTCGATGAGCTTCCGCAAGCGCTGCTGGCGCTGCGACGGCAACGGTGTAGCGCTGTAGTGGAGTTAAATAATGTTTGTTTTTCGACGGTACTTCCAAACTGACGACGTACCAGGGCGTGCTTGGATGCTTCACATCGTGCGGTTCGATGGTCGGCACATGGGTGATGACGTCGAGGCCCAGGCCTTGCTGATAAAACTTCTTCGAAGCCTGCAAGTCCGTGCATTCAATGGTGCCATGTGTCATCGCCTGCGGAACGTAGCCGCATCCGGGCAAGCGTTCTTCGGTGAGAACCGTCTTCCACGGATATGCGACGTCGTAAGGTAGGCCGGCTTTGTGGCGATTTTCATAGGACTCGATTTCCCAATAGTTGCCGCCGGGCTCGACAAAAAACATCGAATAGGAGCCGGCGCGCTCCTTGCGCTTGACCACTTTGGTGAGGCCGAGAGTTTCTTTGTTGGCGAGCAAATATCGATAGGCGTGATCGACTTGTTCATTATTCGCGACACGCACGCCGTAGTGATTGCGCTCGGGTTTGTCTTTTACTTCGGCGCCGCCTTCGTGGACGATCAGTTTCCAACCGGTGTTGGGATGTTTCAAGACCGCTTCACGATCCCGCCGTTCGAGCAGGTCGAGTCCAAGTACTTTGGTGAGCACGGGGATGGTGTCGTTGAGAAAGCGCACTTCGGTGTGGCCGTGCACCAGGCCGGTCGGGTTCAAAATGGCTTGTATCTCAGTGCTCATGTGCACTCCTCAAACGCGCGAAGCCTGAGAAGAATCGTCGGTGTAATATCACTTCGGCGGTTCCTGGCCCCACAGCTCGGTCAAAAATCCGCTTTTGGCAAGGTCTTCGGCGAACCGATTGTCGACGATATCGACGGCTTTCCGACGGGTTTGCGTACCGGCTTCGCGGGCTTGCTCGATCATTTCCTCAATGGAGCTCATTGGCACAGTCAAGCGCCGGTTGGCGATGGTTTTCGCAAAGGCATCGTAGGCGGATTGCAGCGCTTCGGGATCGTTGAGCTTGAGAGTTTTGCCTAACGACGCTTTGGCTTTCGCTGGATTCATTTCGGTGAAATGAAGAGTCTCCGCCATGGCCGCCACATAGCGCTGCACGGCCAGCGGTCGTGTCGCGATGGTTTTATTGTTGGCGTGCAGCGAACTGTAGACGAACGGTATGCCCATATCTTTCAGATTGTAGACAACGTTGAAGCCGTCTTTTTTGCCGCGTACTTCCAGTGGCGGGCTGACCAGCACTGCCTGGACGACGCCCGCGGCCATGGCATTATAGGGTTCCAATTGACCGCTACCGCCGACCGGTTGGAGTTTCACTTCCTGGGGCGACAAATTGAATTTCTTCAAGACCTCAAGCGCCAGGCGGTGCGTCAAATCGCCCACTCGGGTAATGCCGATGGCGCGACCTTTCAAATCGAGCGGCGTACGAATCTCTTTGCGGCCGAGCATGAACCAGGGCAGACCGACCAGCTGAGAGCCGATATATTTTGCTTCGACGCCGGTAGACAGGCCGGGTAGCGTAGCGGAAGCGGCGCAGGTCAAAAACTGAATCTCATCGGCGCCTAAAGCCGCCAATGTCACGCTACTGCCGCGGAAGGCGATATGTTCCATGCGCAAGCCGTATTTCTCGAATATGCCGTGGTCGAGCGCCGTCGATAGGTGGATGATCGTACCGGTGATCGAGCAGGTGCCGACGCGGGCGCGGAGCGGCGCTTCGCCCGGTTTTGGAAGATATGGATTGGCCAGCGCCGTGCTAGCGAGCAGGCTAAGGACGAATTGGACCGATATGACGGATGCGACGAACCGCAATAACATCGATTGCTTCATAGTAGTCGTTGCAAAGCGCTCTACTCGGCGATGACGCGGTTGCGCAGACAGCCGAGTCCCTCGACTTCGGCTTCGACGACGTCGCCGGGTTTTAACCACCACGGCACTTGATCGGGTTTTCTGCCGGCGGCGACACCGCGTGGTGTGCCGGTGGTGAGCACGTCGCCTGGATTCAAACCCATCTGCGACCAGTAGGCAATCATGTCGCGAATTTTGAAAATCATGTAAGTGAGGTTCGAATCTTGTCGCGTCTCGCCATTGACGCGCAGCCAAAGTTTCAGATTCTGCGGATCGGGAACTTCATCGCTGGTTACCAAGTAGGGTCCCATGGGCGCGAAGCCGGGAAAGCTTTTGCCCATGAGGTGGATGCCGCTCTTGTTTTCGCGACGGATAATGTCGCGGGCGCTGATATCGTTGAACGACGCGTAGCCGGCGACGTAGTCCATCGCTTCATGAAGGCCGACGTCGACGCACGGTTTGCCGATGATCACCGCAAGTTCGACCTCGTAGTCTAGATTCTTCACTTCCGGCGGATGAGATATGTCGTCTTCGGGGCCGATCACCGAGCCCGGCAATTTTAAAAAGGCCACTGGCGCCACCGGGCCTGTTTTTGACGACATCTCGGCAACGTGATCGGAAAAGTTCTTGCCGGCGGAGACTAACGCGCCGGGACGTGGCACTGGCGCCATCAGGCGCACGCGGTGGCGCTCGACGACATTGTCAGCGCCGCCGTCGGTGACTGCGTGCTTGAGGGCTATGCGGGCGGCATCAATGGCTTTGTCGCCGCGCTTTAAAAATTCGATCATGTCACGGCCGAGGGCGGCTGCGGCCAAGCGCGCTGCCTCGGCGGCTCTATCAATGCGTAAATAGGAGGCGTAAGCATTAATTAGGTCGACAACATTGCCGGACTGATCGATGGCGCCGATTCTTTCTTGCTCGTCGTAGAAAAAAGTAACCAGCTTCACCGGCGTAGTCCTCCCGCCGCAACAACTTGATGCGACAGTGCGCCGATAGTTTTTGATGCACAGCGGATCGTCGAACCGATTTTAAGGGACACGGGATTCTGTAAGCGGTCGCCTTGCAACGCCATGCTGGCGCCGATGGCGAGCCAATCGCCCGGCTTGATCCCGAGGACCGACCAATGGGCGATGATCTGCTCGACAGTGAACACGCAATCGCGCAAGGCGAATTTCTGTTTGACGACACCGTCGAGCGCTAGCTCCACTTCCAAGGCGAGTAGGTTTTGCTTGTCCTTGCCGAGCAATAGGGCAGGGGCGACACAAGTGCTCGATGGAAAGTTTTTGCCAAGCAAATTGTTGGTGGTGAGGCCTTCGCGCTTGTTGATGTCGCGCGCGGTGATGTCGATGATCAGCATCGCTCCGGCTACATGATCCCAGGCTTTTTCCGGCGCGATACGCTTGCCAGCCTTGCCAATCACAATGGCAATGCCGCCATCGGCGTCGAGCTCTTGGGAAAATTTCGGCCAGATAACCGGGGCACCCGTGGTGACAAAAGTCTGCGGCAGTTTGTAGTAGCCCGTGGGGATCTCCGCCGGGGGCAGCGCTTCGGTGCGTGCGCGATCGGAAAAGCCGATAACGAAACTCTTTTGCGGATTCTGTAATGGAGGCAGGACCCTTACGTCGGTGCTATCATAGGCGAGCTTCTCGCCACCGGGGCCGCGCAACTCGCGTACGCCGGATTTTGTAACAAAGGACATGACTTGATCGAGCAGTTTCTGCGCCGGTTCACCCCATTCGAGAAAACCGGCAAGAGTCTCGGGAAAATAATAACTGGCCAGTTCGTAAGCATTGGCCTTATCGCCTTCGGCTTGTGTCAAATAGGCGGCGCAGGCCATCTGTAAGTCGACCAGCCGGCCGTCCAGTTCGCCGAAGATTCTCGTTTGGTTCGGCAGGGAATTTTCCGATAAACCGAGGTAGAGTTTCATCAAAACATAATGCCTTACGAATAACCGAACGGTTTAATTTCCCGTCTATCACGAAGAGCGGAATTTTCCCATGGGACCGCTTTAGGATTTTTTGGTTTTAAAATCTTTCAACAGTTCTTTGGCGGCATAGTATCCCGGCAGGCCGGTGATGCCGCCGCCGGGGTGAGTGCCGGAGCCGCAGAGATATAAATGGTCAATGGGCGTACGGTAGCGCGCCCAACCCGGGACCGGGCGCATGAAGAAGACTTGGTCCAATGCCATTTCGGCATGATAGGGGTGGCCTTCCGTGAGGCCGTAAGTTTCTTGCAAGTCGAGTGGCGTCAATATTTGACGATGTAGGATCAAACTTGTAAATCCCGGCGCGTAAGTCTCGAGCATATTGACAACCGTGTCGCCCAAGGCATCGCGCTGGTCGTTCCAACTCGCACCCCGCAAGTTATACGGCGCCGACTGCATCCACACCGACATGACATGCTTG
>DATLCH010000165.1:0-6141 GCA_035526465.1 Candidatus Limnocylindrales bacterium
GAATGCGCGCGTCAGTCACAACACGGCATAAAAAATATGCCGAAACACATTCCGGGAGCGGTCAGTCCAAAGGCTTCGATACACCGACAGGCAAGATCGAAATCTATTCGACAGCATTCGGGGATGCCGGCTACCCGCCCATCCCCAAGTTCATGAACGATGAATCAGCAAACATCGATTACCCTCTCACACTGACATTCTTCCGTGATATCCACTTTTGCGACCAACAACACCGCAATATCCCGCGCCTGCGCCGTGTCATACCAGAACCGTTTGTCGAAATTTATCCGACAACCGCGTCGGCAAATGGTATCGCCAACGGCGACTGGATTTTTTTGGAAACGGAAACCGGCAAAGTGAAACTCCAAGCGAAATTCAACGACTCGCTCCACCCCCATGTCGTCACCACCGTCTACGGCTGGTGGCAGGGTTGCAAGGAATTGAAAATTAGCGGCCATGACCCGTTCAGTCCGACTGGCGCGAACAGCAATCTCTTGATTCCCAATGGCGACAACGATCCAATCAGCGCATCGGTCGCGCATCGTGGACAGTCATGTCGAGTGAGAAAACAATAAATCAAGCGACGCCAAACCACTGCACGTCTATTGGTAATATCCCAACCAGGTAGATTGGCATCACCGCGGATATCTACTGATTGATGGCAAGGTTAAAGTCGAGCAACTATGATCTTCAGGGTCTGTACTATACTGAGCAGTATAATCAATCGTTGGGCGTCGTTGCATCCAGCGCTGCGTAGGGAGCAAACACGATGAAAGTCAATGGTTCATGTCACTGTGGGTTGATTCGCTTCACTGCAAACGCTGATCAGAGCAAGGTAAGAGTCTGCCATTGCACAGACTGTCAAAAACTCACTGGCTCCGCATTCCGGGTCGTCGTTCCAGCCCCAATGGAGTCTCTCGTTCTTCACGGTGAGCCAAAGCGCTACGTTAAGGTCGCCGATAGTGGGGCCAAGCGCACACAGGCGTTCTGCCCCGAATGCGGATCGCCGGTGTTTTCCGTGTCACTAGAGAACCCAACGCAAATCAGCCTGCGCGTCGGATTACTCGACGAACGAAGCCAGCTCATGCCGTACCTCCAAATTTGGAAGCGGTCTGCACTTTCTTGGGTCGATGACCTTGCATCAGTGCAAGCATGCGAACAGCAAGACGCTCACAGTCCGCGATGAATCTGCCATTCAGTGCGCTCGCATCGCAGAAATGACGCCCAACCATGGCGGGCGTTAGGCGGAACATTACCGGAACATTAGTTGAGCGGCAAAAACAACTCCTCCACCGCCATCTTCTTCGCCATCAATCCTTGATCGAGCGAATAGCCAACGAAGCGCTCCAGGTTCGGGCGATTTTTTTCTAGCCCAAGCGGCCAGGGATCACCTAACAACCTTTCCTCATCTTCGAACGCCTGCCTGCCCCACGCGAGCCACGACCAGTTGGGATCGGCGTAGAACTCGCGGCAGATTTTCTTAGCTTCGCCGAATGCCGTGAACAGACTGGCGGCGGCTTCGGGATGTTTTTTCAGGACGTCGTCTCTGAAGGCGACGACATGCATGATCGGGAAAAAGCCGTTCTTTTTGTAGTACTTCAAATCTTCCGCTTTGGGATCGGCGAACAGCCGTTTGATTTTCTTCGAGCCGCGCAATACCGGCTTCGGCGGATGCGGCGTCATCATCGCGCTGATCTCGCCTTTTTCCAACATATCCCCGACATTGGCGCTCTCTGAAAGCTGTTCGATCTTGACGCCCTTCTCCGGCTCGAACTGAATATTGTCTTTCTTGCTGAGCAGCCAGTGAACCTTGCGCCAGGGCACGTCGAATTCGCTTTGCAAGTCGCCCTTGGACAATGTCGCCAGGGTATTTTGAAAACTATGCAAGCCGACTTTTTTGCCGATCAAATCTTTCGGTTCGTTGATACCCGCCTCGACGTTGATCCACATCTGCGAGTGGCTGAACAACCGGCGCGGAAACACCGGGATCGCCGTGAACGGCATGCCGCGGCTCTTGGCCATCAGATAAGATGACAGCGACACCTCGGCAACGTCGAATTCGCCGTCTTGCAGCATACGCTCATGGCGGTCCTCGCCATCGCGCTGGCGATCCGATTGACCGACGATCATAACGTTCAAGTCGATGCCGTCGGTTTGCACGGTGCCGTCAAAGAACGGCACATGCCGGTCGTAGTGCGAGACTGCGATGGTGATTCTGGGATTGGCCATGGGTTTCTCCGATCGTGAATTTATTTGATTAAGTTGTTTCGATCAGTCTGATATAGCTCCGAAATTGTTTCCCTCGACTGAAAGGACAAAGGAAGGGGTCATCTTGAATTTCCTCCAGCACCCCATCTCAGTCTTCGCCCGCCAAGGGGAAGAAGTCGGATCGGCTCACGTCACAATCATTAGCATTGTTAGATCACGAACACTGCTCACGGACTCGATGCGCCGTATCGAATCGATGACTTGGTCGGAATTTTTTTTGCCGAGCACCGGCTCCAGCAGCCAGGCCGCTTTCTTTTCGACTTCTTCGGGACTCATGGGATTCTCCGGACGACCGCGGCAGTCGATCACGTGCTCGCGCAATAAACGGCCGCCTTTGAGCGTGATCTCGACTAAGCCCTGGAAACGATGACCCGACTTTTCCATCTCGTTGTCGGCAATCAGTTGCACTTTTTCCTTGAGCGCCAGGACCCTGGGATTCTGAAAACGCGCGTAGTCGTGGGCCATATCGAAGGTTAGCGTGCCTTCTAGCAGGATCGAAGCGACCATAAATTGCACATTGACGTCGGGCATTTTTCGGTTGTTAACCGTACGTGCGCCACTCTCGGGAATGCGCACGACGATCTTTTCGATGGCGTCGGTATCGATCCGTTCCTTAGCAAGGATTGCCAGCGTCGCATCGACTGTCTCCATCATCGGCGAACCGACTGGATACTTTTTCACGAGACAGCCGGTGATGGTAAATCGCCTACCGAGCTCGGCCAAGATCAGAGCCGGATCACACGGCGCGTAAGTTTTGATGATGCCTTGATCACCCTCCAGCACGTCACGATTGCCGGTGAAGCCTGACGCAATTAAAAGAGCGGCTGTGACGCCGTTGCGCGCGGGCATGGCCGCGTAGTCGAAGGCTTTTTCGATGTGATCGTCATCGCCGACCCAAGCGCGCGATCCCGAAGCCTGTTGCGCGGCGTAGGAAATCAGATAGCGCATTTGCGTGGCATCCAACTCAGCCAACGTGCCGGCCGCAGCGGCGCAACCGAAGGTAGCGCCAAACGTCGTCGAACGCGGCGCAAAAGCTTGATGAAAACGAAAGCCGATATCGTAAGCGAGAATCACCGCGCGCAACAAAGCCTCACCGCCGGCATTGCGCGACTCCGCGACGGCGAGCGCAGCCGGCACCATCGCGCAGCCGGGATGGAGCTGGCTATTGGAATCGTCGGTCTCGTCGGCGTGTCCCGACATGCCATTGGCAAAGGCCGCCATGATCGGCGTCGTTTTTAGATTGGTGCCGAGCACGCTGCACTCTTGTCGGCCGCCCTGCTCGCGTGCATGTTGCAGGCCAAGCTTGCCGGGCTTTAACGTCGACCCCGACACCACAGCTGCCAGCGAATCTAAAAGGTGGCTTTTACCTTTTTGAATCACTTCTGCCGGCAATGGAACCTGTGGCGCCGCTAACATGTAGTCGACCAGAGAATCGATGATTTTCGCCATAGCCCCTCCCGATTTCGAATCCCTGACTACTGAACTGCAGTCGAGCTGTCAAGATAAAGTTGACAGTAGTCTACGGCCTGGGTTATGCGTGGCGAGAGATTGCAGCCTGCACTCTAACGGCGTCGAATTACCACTGTGGTCATCCTTCCAAACGGAGGTTTCGATGAACAAAGACTCGTGCTGCTCTAGCCGAACAAAGTTTTTCCAGCGCATCATCGTCGGCATCGCCGTTTTTCTCGCCGGTGCGACGTTTACCCGGTTGTCCGCCGCTCAAACGCGCAGCCGCGTTATCGTCGCTCACGGGGTAGGCATCTATTCGTTGAATCCTTATGCGGTCAACACCTCACCGCTCACAGCCGCCTGGGGCTCGGTCATGGAATCACTCATCGAGCCCGACTACGAGAAGCGCGGCTATCGCGGCGTGTTGGCCGAGTCTTGGCAGCTCAAAGGAACGCGGCTCGAATTTAAACTGCGCAAGGGCGTGCGCTTTCACGACGGTTCGCCATTCACCGCTGCCGACGTGGTCGCATCGTTCAAACGCATCCTCACCGATAAGAACAGTTTGCAATCGCCTAATCTGGAAATGTCAAAGACATGGAGGCACCCGACCCGCATACCGTCGTCATTAACCTGAAGCGGCTCGATGCCAACATTCTCGAGGACATCAACAATCGGGTCGTCATGAAACAAGCGGCGGCGGAAAAAATGGGCGAGGCCGACGACCGACCGATCGGCACCGGGCCGTTCAAATTCACCAGTTGGGAGCGCAGCGGCCAATTCGTCATCCGCCGCAACGAGAGCTATTGGGGCCAGCCGGCAAAGATCGACGAAGTCGTCTACAAAGCGATCCAAGAAGACGCCGCGCGCATCGCCGCTCTTGAATCCGGCCAGGTCGACGTCATCAGCAACATCCCGCCGCATGAAGTCGCACGTTTGAAAGCCAATCCGCGGCTGCGCGTTCAGCCGGTGCAAGGACTGCGGCCGCTCTTTCTCGTGCTGTCATTTCGAGCGCAGCGAGAAATCTAATCCACCCTCACTCACCTGTCGGACGTGACCGCGGGCCGTTGTCTGTCGCAAAGATCGCAACGACGTGAATCTTACCTGCGGGTGGAACTCTTGCAACGGATCCTATCGACCAAGCAGACCCAACCGGTGCTCATTCTTGACGGCGCGATTCTAAGATCGCCTCAAAACGGTGGTTCGGTCATACCGAGCAAAATCCACAACCCTCTAGCGCCGAGCACAGGCGCCATGGCTAGGTCTCTTGGAACGTATAAGATCTTCGGGGTGCGGTCGGCCAGGTCCTCGTCTAACTCCTTATCGCAGTTGGCTTGGTCGTGAGCTTTTGCGCCGATCGATGTCAGCCGAGAGCTTCCCATCTGCAGGCACCATGTATGCAGGTCATACGGGGAATGCATCGATGAGCAACCAGCGCTCACCAACGAAATTAAGCCAACCACCAGTAAAAGCTTTTTCATTACGTGCTGTGTCCTTTCTCCAAATCGCCATGGCAGTCGGTGCGGTATGTTACGCGACTGGGCGCGACGATTATCAATCGAATTGACTGACGATACAAGGCGATTTCTCGTCCTACTTGCCCTGCTTCTGCTGCCGCTCCTGCAAACCTTTGAGCAGCCGTTCGGCTTGATCGATGTTTCGCTTGGCGCCGTCATGGGCAGGTTCGTACTGTAAGACGGTGCGCCACTCAGAAATGGCAGACGGAAGTTTTTCGTCGCGGAAAAGCTGCATACCCTGGCTGTAGTGCTGCTGCACCAGACGGCCGCGCACTTGGGTCAACAGCGACGTCGCAGTGGAGTCTTTAGGATTAGACTTAACCAGCTGGAAAGCCGAATTGTAGGCGTCGAGCAATTTGTTCTGTTCCATCAGACTTCGGCTCTGCTGCAGTAAGACCGTGCGGCGCAGATCTACAGCTTCGGTGTTGCGCGGATTCTGGCCGAGAAATCGGTCGACGGTCGATAACGCCAAAGTGAATTCGCCGCGCTCCATCGCTTCCCGCGCCGCGCCGAGCGCCGGGTTGGCGTACAATTCCTCTTCAGCCGACTCCGATTTGCCACCGGCCGCAGGTGTACTGCCCGCTGGCGGAGTTTTCGCCGTCGACACCGGCGGATCGGGCCGTCCCAGCGGCAAGCCGGGAATCTCGGGAATTTTCAAAATAGTTCCAGGCGTCAGTTTCGGATTGGGCGGCAGTTGATTGTTTTCCCAAATGACTTCCGATCGAGTGCGATCGCCGTAATATAATTGGGCGATCGATGTCAGGGACTCGCCGGCGCGCACCGTGTGATTGACTTGGCGAACTTCGCGTACTTGTATCTGCAAGGCTTCAAAAGCCTCGCGGTTGCCGGGCTCCATGGCGAGCACCGCAAGAAAATGGTTGCGCGCTTCGAGATGGACGTTGCGTTTGAG
>DATLCH010000195.1:0-8779 GCA_035526465.1 Candidatus Limnocylindrales bacterium
TTCTGGCGTGACCACCGGGTCAATATTATCGATACTCCCGGCCATGTCGATTTCACCATTGAAGTCGAGCGTTCTTTACGCGTGCTTGACGGCGCAGTGGCGGTATTTTGCTCGGTCGGCGGTGTCGAACCTCAAACCGAAACGGTTTGGCGTCAGGCCGATAAGTATGGAGTTCCTCGCCTCGCCTTTATCAATAAGATGGATCGCGTCGGCGCCGACTTCTTCCGAGTCGTCAAAATGATTGAAACCCGGCTCGGGGCTCGTCCGGCGGTCATGCAGCTGCCGATCGGTGCCGAAGACAAATTCGCCGGTATCGTCGATCTGATCACAATGAAAGCGGTGGTTTGGGAAGATGAGAGCTTGGGCGCCAAGTTTCATCAAGAAGAAATCCCGGCAGATCTAAAAGCCCAAGCCGATGAGTACCGAGAAAAGTTGCTGGAAGCTGCGGCGGATGCCGACGAAGCATTGATGGAAAAGTATCTTGACGGCAAGCCCATTAGCGAAGCCGAGTTGCGCGCGGCAATACGCAAGGCCACACTTGCTCTAAAGATCGTGCCAATCGTCTGTGGTACGGCTTTCCGTAACAAAGGCGTTCAGCCGATGCTTGACGCAGTCGTCGATTTTCTGCCGTCCCCTGTCGATATCCCACCGGTCAAAGGCGTCATCGCCGGTACCGACAAACCGGATGAACGACCAGCCCGGGACGATGTGCCGTTCTCTGCGTTAGCTTTCAAAATCATGACGGACCCGTTCGTTGGAACTTTGACCTTTTTCCGGGTCTATTCTGGCTCCATCAGTTCAGGGGCGAGCATCTATAACTCGACCAAAACAAAGCGTGAACGAGTCGGCCGTTTGCTTAAAATGCACGCCAACAAGCGTGAAGAAATTAAAGACGTTTATGCCGGCGATATTGCGGCGGCCGTAGGTCTGAAAACCGCGACCACCGGGGACACGTTATGCGATGAGGACAAGCCAATCGTGCTTGAGTCCATCGATTTTCCCGACCCTGTCATCTCGATCGCCATCGAACCAAAGAGTAAAGCCGATCAGGAAAAGCTCGGACTGTCGTTGCAAAAGCTCGCCACCGAGGACCCTTCCTTTCGCGTTCGCACGGATGAAGAGACCGGGCAAACGATCATATCCGGCATGGGCGAGTTGCATCTCGAAATTATTGTTGATCGTTTGCTGCGCGAGTTTAGCGTCGGTGCCAGTGTCGGTAAGCCCCAGGTCGCTTACCGCGAGACGGTACGGAAATCTGTCGAGCAGCAAGGCCGTTTCGTGCGCCAGACCGGCGGCCGGGGTCAGTACGGCGACGTTTGGATAAAACTCGAACCTCAGCAACCCGGCGGCGGTTTTGAATTTGTTGACGCCGTCAAGGGCGGATCGATTCCCCGTGAATATATTCCGGCGGTTGAGAAGGGTATTCGCGAAGCGCTCGACAACGGGGTACTCGCTGGGTACCCCGTTGTCGATGTTAAAGTTACGCTGTTCGACGGCAGCTATCACGATGTCGATTCTTCGGAAATTGCCTTCAAGATTGCCGGTTCGATGGCGTTCAAGCAGGCGGCGCGAAAAGCCAGTCCGGTGTTGCTCGAACCGATCATGTCCGTGGAAGTCGTCGTACCGGAAGATTTCATGGGCGATGTTATTGGCGACCTAAGCTCGCGGCGCGGGAAGGTACTCGGTATGGACACCCGACCGGCAGCCCAGGCGATCGATGCGCGCGTGCCGTTGGCGCAAATGTTTGGTTATGCCACGGACGTACGTTCGATGACTCAAGGACGGGCAACGTACACCATGCAGTTTTCTCATTATGAACCTGTTCCAGCGGCGGTTGCGGAAGGCATTATCGCCAAATTTGATGGCAAGTCGGATGATGATGTATGAACGAGAAAATTAGAATTCGGCTGAAAGCCTATGACCACCGCGTGTTGGACCAATCGGTGGGCGAAATTGTTGAGACTGTGCGGCGCACCGGCGGACGGGTGGCGGGGCCCATTCCATTGCCTACGCGGATCGAGCGGTTCACGGTCAATCGGTCGCCCCACGTCGATAAGAAATCGCGGGATCAGTACGAAATTCGCACGCACAAGCGCTTGCTCGATATCCTTGAACCGACCCAGCAAACGATTGATGCATTAGGTAAGCTGGATATAGCCGCTGGTGTGGATGTGGAGATTAAGCTCCAGTAACAAAGGGGAAACGGAGTCGGACTCACCAGAGCGCCGATGGGAATGAGATCATGACTGGGCTAATTGGCAGAAAAATCGGAATGACACAGTGCTACAGCGCTGAAGGCAACGTAGTTCCCGTCACTGTTGTGGAGACCGGACCGTGTGTGGTCGTCCAAAAAAAGGAGCCTGCGAAAGACGGTTACAGCGCGTTGCAAGTCGGGTTTGGCAGTAAGAAGTTGCAACGGGTCAACAAACCTGAACAAGGCCATATGGGCAAGGCCGGTAAGGGTGCTTTCGAAGTGTTGCGGGAGTTCCGCCTCGACGACGTTTCTGCCTATGAAGTGGGACAGGAAATTAAGGCCACCGATCTCTTCAAAGTCGGTGATTTGATCGATGTCGCCGGTGTATCCAAGGGACATGGCTTTACCGGAGTTATAAAACGTTGGTCATTTGCCGGCTTTCCCGGGTCTCATGGTACTCACGAGTATTTCCGCCACGGCGGTTCGATTGGTAACCGTTCTTATCCCGGTCGTGTACGTAAAGGTAAAAAGATGGCTGGTCACTGGGGTAACGAACAGATCGCCACGCAGAACCTCTTGGTCATCGAAATCCGTGCCGAAGAAAACTTGATGTTTGTCCGTGGTGCGGTACCTGGAGCGAAGCAAGGCGTAGTGATCTTGCGTCCAGCAGTTAAAAGGTAATTGAAATGGAACTCCACGTTATTCAACCGACGCTCAATGAAGCCATTTTCGGCGTCAAGACCCGACCACATTTGTTGCACCAAACGGTGGTTATGCAGTTGGCGAATCGGCGTGCCGGCACCGCAGCAACTAAGACCAAGGGTTTTGTTAGCGGCGGCGGTAAGAAACCGTGGCGTCAAAAGGGCACCGGCCGAGCCCGTTCCGGCAGTATTCGTTCACCTATTTGGGTCGGTGGCGGCACAGCCTTCGGACCGACACCGCGCGATTATTCGTATCGTATGCCACGCTCGGCGCGGCGCGAAGCTCTGTTATCAGCCCTAAGCTTGAAAAATCGCGAAGGCAAGCTGATCGTCGTCGATAAATTTGAGCTCGAAGCCGCCAAAACTAAAATCATGGTACAAGCGTTGGCCGAGCTGAAAGTTGCCAGTGCGGTGATCGTGGTTGCCCACGCCGACGAGAAGATCGAACGCTCCGCGCGCAATTTGCCCAAAGTCAAAGTGCTGCGAGTCGAGGGCTTAAATGTTTACGATCTAATGCGTTATGAGCACCTGATATTGACCGATGGCGCGCTCAAGCTGTTGGAAGAAAGGTTGGCAGCATGAATTCGCCACATGAAATCATCAAAGCGCCGCTGATCTCGGAAAAAGGCACGGCGCTTACGGAGAGCGCGAATCAGGTATTGTTCAAGGTCCGCCCGAATGCCAATAAGATCGAAGTCAAGCAGGCGGTAGAGCAAATGTTCAAGGTCAAGGTCGAACAAGTACGCATGGCGCGTTATCTCGGCAAAGTGCGTCGCATTGGCCGGAGCATGGGGCGCCGTCCGGATTGGAAAAAGGCTTACGTAACGCTCAAAGAAGGCGACAAGATAGATTTCTTTGGCGTCTCGTAAAGTGAACGTATTTAGGAACAGCGAACATGGCGATTAGAACTTACCGGCCAACTTCCGCGGGCATGCGTTTTCGCACTGGCCATAGTTTCGACGAGGTAACTAAAGAGCGGCCAGAAAAAAACCTCCTGCAACCGAATACCCACAGCGGGGGGCGAAATAATACCGGCCGAATAACGGCCTTTCATCGCGGTGGCGGTCATAAGCGGCTTTATCGTTTGATCGATTTCAAACGCAATAAGCTCAGGGTTCCGGCGCGCGTTGAAGCCATTGAATACGATCCTAACCGATCCGCTCGAATTGCCCTATTATGTTACACGGACGGCGAGCGGCGCTACATCCTGGCGCCGGAAAAACTTCAAGTGGGCGCCACAGTCATTGCGGGCGACGACAACATCGATATTCAGCCCGGTAACTCCATGCCTCTTAAGTTCATTCCCGTGGGTACGATCCTCCACAATATTGAACTTAAAATCGGCAAGGGCGGCCAGCTAGTTCGGAGCGCTGGGTTGGGCGCGCAGTTGATGGCCAAGGAAGGTACCTACGCTCTATTAAAGCTGCCTTCCGGCGAGTTGCGCTATGTTTTAGCCGAGTGCCGCGCCACGGTGGGACAGGTGGGCAATGCCGAACAGGAAAATATTTCCTGGGGTAAGGCGGGGCGTATGCGCTGGTTGGGCTTTTTACCCGGAAGCCGGGGTATCGCGAAAAACCCGGTCGATCATCCCCATGGTGGCGGTGAAGGTCGATCCAAGGGGAATCATCCTATGACGCCTTGGGGCAAACCCACCAAGGGTTATAAGACGCGAAAAAATCAGTCCACCGACAAGTATATCGTGCAACGCAGGAAGGGTAGGTAGCGATGGCCCGTTCGGTTAAAAAAGGACCTTTCATCGACGAGCATTTGCAGAAAAAGGTCACAGCGATGGCGGAATCTCGCGGTCGCCAAGTGATTCGCACTTGGTCGCGGCGCTCAACTGTGACGCCGGAAATGGTTGGTCTAACCATCGGTGTCCATAATGGCCGGAAATTCATTCCGGTATTTGTCAGCGAAAACATGGTCGGCCATAAACTCGGCGAGTTCTCCCCGACGCGGACGTTTTATGCGCATTCTGGGGATCGCAAGAGCGACGCTAAAGAAACCGGTGGGGCGCCGCGGCCGCAACCTGCAAAAAGCTAAGGCAAGAATACCGATCAGGATGATTGACCAAGACATGGAAACACGCGCGATCACTAAATTTATCCGGGTCTCACCGCGCAAAGTGCGGCTGGTGGTGGATCAAATCCGTGGTAAGGGCGTCGAGGAAGCGCTGAATATACTCAAGTTTATTCCCAAGCGCTCAGCCGGCATCGTCGCCAAAACCGTTCGCACAGCAGTGGCCAACGCAGAGAATACGCAGAGCGTCGATGTCGACCGGCTATTCGTCAAGCAAGCTAAAGTGGATGAGGCGGGCATGTGGAAACGTTTTACGTCCCGGGCTCAAGGTCGTGCCACGAGAGTACGCAAAAGGCTGAGCCATGTGACGATCATCCTCGATGAATCCGAGGAGAGGAGTTAACTTCCAAATGGGTCAAAAAACGCATCCAAAACTGTTTCGCCTCGGTGTCATCGAGTCCTGGGATTCCAAATGGTTTGCGCGCCATGATTATCCCAAGCTCTTGCATGAAGATTTTCGCATCAAGAAATTTCTTAAGACACGGCTCTATCACGCCGGTATCTCGCGCATCGAAATCGAGCGTGCCGCGAATAAGGCTAAGATCAATATTCACACCGCGCGTCCCGGTATCGTCATTGGCAAGAAGGGCGCCGAAATTGAGAAGCTCAAAGAAGAAATCACTAAGCTTACCCATCGTGAGACCTATATTAACATTCACGAAGTGCGGCGGCCGGATTTAGACGCGCAATTGACCTCGGAAAACGTCGCTTTACAGCTCGAACGACGCGTCGCCTTCCGTCGTGCCATGAAGGAAAGTGTTTCGCGCGCTTTGCGCATGGGCGCCCAAGGCGTACGCATTCAATGCGCCGGTCGCTTGGGTGGCTCTGAAATTGCCCGCACCGAGTGGTACCGCGAAGGTCGCGTACCGCTGCATACGTTGCGCGCCGACGTGAACTACGGCACGGCTGAAGCGCATACGACCTACGGCATCATCGGGGTGAAAGTTTGGATTTTCCGGGGCGAGGTTTTAACTGCGGAAGAAGAACAGCAGAAAGCGATGATGGGCGGTTGATTGGTCCCCTCGACGCGTAACACAAATTCCTTAACAGCACGAAGAAAATGCTTGAACCGAAAAAAGTAAAGTTTCGCAAAGTGCAAAAGGGCCGTCGCCGTGGCACGGCACACCGCGGCTCGACGCTAGCTTTCGGTGACTATGGACTGAAGGCATTGGGGCGGGGGTGGATGAGCGCACGGGAAATCGAAGCGGCGCGAGTCGCCCTGACTCGATATCTGAAACGCGGCGGAAAGGTGTGGATTCGCATTTTTCCAGACAAGCCATTGACCAAGAAGCCATTGGAAACCCGCATGGGTAAAGGAAAAGGCGCGACAGAAAAATGGGTAGCGGTGGTCCAGCCGGGTCGGATTTTATTCGAGATGGAAGGTGTCGAAGCGGTGCTTGCAAAGGAAGCATTTCGTTTGGCGGCGCATAAACTATCGATACCGACCATGATGGTGGAACGCAGAGGATTAGTCCATGGAAGCTAAAGAATTGCGCGGCATGAGTGCCGCTGACCTGACCGAAAAGCTCACAACCCTGCGTGAAGAAATCGGCCACTTGGCACTTAAGCGGGCGACCAGCCGGCTGGAGAATCCCATGAAATTTAAACAGACCAAGCGTGAGCTCGCACGGGTTGCCACTATTTTGCGTGAAAAAGCGCTCCGGAGTGAGGAAGGCTGACTATGGAAGGCAGAGGACTACAAAAAGAGCGCAGCGGTTTGGTCGTGAGTGATAAAATGGCCAAAACTGTCGTCGTGTCAATCGAGCGGACGGTGATGCACCCTCGCTACAAGAAAATTTTGCGCCGACGTTCACGCGTGAAGGCGCACGACGAAACCAATCAGTGTCGGGTCGGCGACCGCGTACTGTTGGTCGAAAGCCGGCCTCTCAGTCGTGACAAACGATGGCGCGTCAGCAAGGTTTTGGAAACCTCTAAGTCGGGTGCCGAAGCGACCGTCGGGTAGTCTGCGCGCGAGGAAAGTGAGTCGAAACTGATTTATGATCCAGACCAATTCCAACTTGGATGTTGCGGATAATTCAGGTGCACGCCGAGTCCAATGCATCAAAGTCTTGGGCGGCAGCAAGCGTCGATACGCTTCCGTCGGGGATATTATTGTCGTCGCGGTTAAAGAAGCAATTCCCAACGGTAAGGTGAAAAAAGGCGACGTGGTGAAGGCGGTTGTGGTACGGACCGCCAAAGAGCTCGGCCGCCCGGACGGAACTTACATCCGCTTCGACAATAACTCAGCGGTACTGATAGACAATCAAAAAGAGCCGGTGGGAACGCGTATCTTCGGACCGGTGGCACGTGAACTGCGCGCCAAAAAATTTATGAAAATCATTTCTCTAGCGCCCGAAGTGCTTTAGCCGCAGATTCAGGAGAAATCGCTCGTGCAGATTCGTAAAAACGATAGTGTGATGGTGATCGCTGGCAAAGAACGGGGCAAGACCGGTAAAGTCCTGCGCGTGCTGCCAGAAAAGAATGCTCTGATCATCGAGAGGATCAGCATCGTCAAACGGCACACCAAACCGCGTGGACCGCAGCAGACCGGCGGTATCGTCGAAAAAGAAGCGCCGATCAATGTGTCTAATGTCATGATGATGTGCGACAAGTGTAACGCGCCAGTTCGGATTGGTCACAAGGACCTCGCCGACGGCAGAAAGATTCGCATTTGCCGCCGTTGCAACGAAGCGCTCGATTAGTTTTGATACAACAGCGGGACAATTGAAGTAGCCATGGCAAGACTAAGAACGAAATACAAAGATGACGTCGTCCCGGCGATGATCAAAGAGTTTGGTTACAAGAATCCCATGCAAGTACCCAAGCTCAATAAAATCACGATCAATGTCGGCTTGGGCGAAGCGACGCAGAATGCCAAGGCGATCGACAGTGCGGTTATCGATATCACGGCGATTACTGGACAAAAGCCGGTAGTTACCAAGTCGAAAAAAGCGATCGCTAACTTCAAACTGCGCGAGAACATTCCAATCGGCTGCATGGTCACCCTGCGGCGCGAGCGCATGTATGAGTTTCTCGACCGATTGATTCATACCGCGTTGCCCCGGGTGCGTGATTTCAAAGGAGTTTCGGACAAATCATTCGACGGCCGTGGCAATTACTCGTTGGGTCTGCGTGAACAGATCATCTTCCCAGAGATTCAAGCGGATAAAGTCGACAAAACCAGGGGTATGACGATTACGATAGCGACGTCGGCGGCGACCGATCAAGAAGGCCGGACTCTGCTGCGGCTTATGGGTATGCCGTTCGCCAGTTAATTAGGGGGGAATTCCGTTGGCCAAGACCTGTCTGAGAATCAAAGCCGAGCGACCGAACAAATTCAAAGTGCGGGAATACAACCGCTGTCCATTGTGCGGGCGTTCGCGAGCATTTTATCGCCGTTTTCGCATGTGTCGGTTATGTCTGCGCGATAATGCCCGCAAGGGGAATATCCCTGGACTGATCAAGGCCAGTTGGTAGAGGTTCAATATAATGGGAATGACTGATCCGATCGCGGATTTACTAACCAGGATTCGCAACGCTTCAAGGGCGCGCCATCAAAAAGTGATCGTGCCGTGGTCGCGTTTGAAAGAAAATATCGTCAGGATTTTGATCGATGAGGGTTACCTCAAGGACCAAAAGAAAGTCAAAGCTGCCATCGGCGGCGGTGATGAAATGATCATCACCTTGAAGTTTGACCGCGAAAGCCGGCCGATCATCCTAGGGGTGAAGCGAGTGAGTAAGCCCGGCCGGCGGGTCTATGTTGGCTCTCAAGAAGCCGCGCCAATCCGTAAAGGGTTGGGCATTC
>DATLCH010000235.1:0-3393 GCA_035526465.1 Candidatus Limnocylindrales bacterium
TCGGCTTGCTTCTGGCTGTCCGATCGGGCAATTTTCGGTTGGCCAAACATTGGCAATGCGTCCGAGTTCACCGACGTTTCCGCCGCCGTCGCATATGCCGCTAGGATCCATACCAGGACAAACACGATAATCTTTTCGCAAACCAAACCGAGCGCATTTACCATCCGAGCGACCACCTTTAATTGACGCATAGTCTCTGAATTGATGATTAGACGCGCCAAGTCACCTTGACACCTAAAAACATCTAAGGCTATTTTGACGGCAAATCAAATTAATGGAGTAACCTTTTTATGATTCAAGGACTCAAAGACAAAGTTGTCATCGTCACAGGGGGCGGCCATGGCATCGGCAGAGCCTATTGTCACGGTTTTGCCGAAGCCGGAGCGAAAGTCGTCGTTGCCGATATCGACGCTCCTGCCGCCGAAAAAGTCGCCGGCGAAGTAGTCAAACAGTTTGACGGCAAAGCCTTGGCAGCTAAGGTTGACGTCGCCAACGAACAGTCGACCAAAGATATGGCCAAATTAACCCTCGACAATTTCAGCCGCATCGATGTGCTGGTCAACAACGCGGCGATTTTCTCGACTATTCCGATGAACCGCGGCGGCATCGACACCATCGATCCGGCGGAATGGGATCGCATGATGACGGTTAATCTCAAAGGTTTATTTTTCTGCACCCGCGCCGTACTACCGGCGATGCGCAGCCAGAAGAGCGGTAAGATCATCAACATCTCGTCGGGCACGGCGCTCAATGGCAGCGCCGGACGCATCCACTATGTCACCTCGAAAGCAGGCGTCATTGGCTTTACCCGCACGCTGGCGCGTGAAGTCGGCGAAGACAACATCAACGTCAACGCCATCGCTCCCGGATCGACCCTGTCGGAGGAGAATCCCAGCGAAGAAGTTCTCAAGATGCGTGGCGCGCGCTTGGCCGACCGCGCGTTGAAGCGCGTACAGTTGCCCAAGGATCTGGTCGGCACCATGTTATTCCTCGCTTCACCCTTGAGCGACTTCATGACCGGACAGACCGTTGCCGTCGACGGTGGCGTGTGTTTCCTATAACTGAATTCCATGGCCGCTTATCAACACCGGACGATCTACGTCGGCGACATTAGAACACACTTTCTCGAAGCCGGCACCGGCCCTGATCTGATATTGCTTCACGGCGGAGAATACGGCGCCTCGGCAGAAATCACCTGGCGCCACAACATTGACCTATTGGCAAAGACGTTTCACGTCATCGCTCCCGACACGTTGGGTTGGGGGCAAACCGAGAAGCTTTACAGCTTCAGCGATCCTGCCGGCCTGCGCATCCGACATTTGCAAAGGCTTCTGGAAGCGTTGGGCATAGGTAAAGCCTTTTTCGTTGGCAATTCCGCCGGCGGCGGCTTGATACTGCGCGCATCGGTGCGCCAACCGCCACCCCTGCAGATCAGTAAGATGGTCACCATCTGCGGCAACGCCAGTGTATTCAAGACCAACTCCCAGGCCGATTTGGAAAACTACACGCCCTCCCTGGAAAACATGAAAAAGATCGTCGCCCTGCTCTATCACGATAAAAAATGGCAGAGCGATGAGAATATCCGCGAGCGTTATGAAAGTTCGATTTTGCCGGGCGCTTGGGAAGCGCTCTCGGCGGCGCGCCTGCGCAGCCCGGTGCATCAGGTGCGCTCGACCACTGATGAATTCACCAAACAATTGTCCCAGCTGACCACCCCGCTGCTGCTCATGTCCTGTGAGCATGACCCGCTCAACCAGAGCGACTGGGATGTCAATTTTCAAAGAATTGTTCCCGGCGCCAAAGTGCATCGCTTCAAGCATTCGGCCCACGAGCCACAAATCGAAGAGACCGATGAGTTCAATCGGGTGCTGACGGAATTCTTATTAGGGTGAGGTGCCTGTCATGAAAATCATGCCGATCTGCCGAGTCACAGCACTCGGGCTGATCTGTCATTGCATTGTGCTGCTGGCTTCGGCGAGCGCCCAAGCTCAACTCACCCGACTGAGGACCTCTTATAGCGCACTGACGGCCAACATGGGCGCTTACTGGCTCGCCAAGGATACCAAGCTGTTCGAAAAGCATGGATTGGATGTAGATGTCGTGCTGATCGAGAACGGCACGATTACCATTCAAGCGTTGATCGCCGGCGAAACCGATCTCGCCATGGGCGGCGGCACTGTTGCTGTGAGTAGCGCGCTCGGCGGTAGCGATCTGGTATCCATTTCGAGCATCGAAAGCCGCCTGCCCTACGGCTTGCTCGCTCAAAAAGAAATCAAATCCATCGACCAGTTGAAGGGCAAACGGCACGCAATTTCACGCTTCGGCAGTGTCGCCGATCTCGGTTCGCGCTTGATCCTGCAAAAGTTCGGCTTGGTTCCCGATAAGGACGTCACGCTACTGCAAATCGGCGGCACCAGCACGCGGCTGGCGGCGCTGAGCAAACGAACGGTCGACTCGACGATTCTAACGCCGGAATTTTTTCTGGTCGCCAAAAAGGCCGGATTCACAATACTCGTCGATCCGACACAGTACAAAATCGACTTTCCCCAGCTCGAAGTCATAACCACAAGAACGTTTCTCAAAAGCCGGCCTGACGTAGCGACACGTTATATGCGCGCCATCGTCGAAGGTATTCACAACTACAAAAACGACCGCGAAGGCAGTATCCGCGCCTTGAGCAAATATCTGCGCATCAATGATCGCGAAGCCTTGGACGAGGTCTATCGAATTTACTACGACATCTATCAGCCCGTGCCGCATCCATCACCGGCGGCAATTCAAACCCAGCTGTCGTGGATGGCAGAAAAAGATCCGCGCGCCAAAGCGGCCAAACCGGAACAATTCATCGACGGCTCGATAATGCGTGAGATCGAGAAAAGCGGCTTCGCGGCGAAGCTTTATCAAAAGTAGATCCGCCCGGGCATTTTACGGGCCGGTGTTACTTCGTCCTAATGCCAAGATCTCTCTGCGCCTCCCGTAGAATTGAAATATCGGAAACTTCGCTGAATGCGATTTCCCGATCGACTTTGGTCACCGACTTGACGTCGTCGATAAGCCTGCGCAACCCGTCTTCCGGCAGATTGCCGTCGTCGTTAAAGCCTTTCACAAGCGAAGCGTACAGTGCCGTGGCGGCCTCCTTATCGAGCCGGTACGTGCTCATTAACACTTCGATGGTTCCGTCACGATTGGCATGAATGTAGCGATTAGCCTTGATCCCGGCCTTGATCACTCGGCGAATCTCATCCGGCCGTTCCTTTATTTTTCGCGTCTGAGTGATCAGTCCGCTGATCGGATAGGTAAATAAATCTTCGGCTCGCGCTAAAATGTTCAAACCGAGCTTGCGGCTACGATAATCCCACGGAACCGGCATTACCTGGCCATCGATCTGTTTCT
>DATLCH010000244.1:0-8533 GCA_035526465.1 Candidatus Limnocylindrales bacterium
CCGATGGATTCCATGAAGGTAAAGCTCTCGGGATTGATAAACACCTGCTTGGCGGCGAACAGGACACCAACAGCGGAGGCGAACGAGGCGCCTACGGCGAAGCCGAGCAGCTTCATACGGACTACCGGAACTCCCATGGCCGATGCCGCGATCTCATCTTCGCGGATCGCTTTCCAGGCGCGCCCGACACGCGAGTTCTCCAATCTCCGGGTGACAAGAATAATGACAAAAACCAGCAGCAAAACCAGGAAGTAAAAATACAGCGGATAAAGTGCGGCGTCGGCAACCTGGACACCGAAGAATTCCAATACCGGCTTAAAAAACAGCGGCGGCTTGGAAATCGGTGCGATCCCTTTAGGTCCATTGGTCAGATTGATCGGCTTATCTAAGTTGTTGACTAAAGCGCGCACCACTTCGGCGAAACCAAGCGTGACGATGGCGAGATAATCGCCGCGCAGCCTGAGCACCGGTAAGCCTAACAGAATCCCAGTCAGGGCGCCGACAGCGATACTGAGTATCAAAAAAACGAAAAACCAGTTGGGCGATAACGGAAACCACCCGCCGGCAATAAACTGATTTGCCTGGGGCGAGCCGAATACTGCCCACAAGTAGGCGCCGATGGCATAAAATGCAACGAAGCCGAGATTGAGCAAACCGACGAAGCCAACAACGATGTTGAGTCCGAGGGCGAGAGCGACGAAGATGCCGATCTGAATCGCGATCTCGAAGTAATACGCATTTGTGAAACCCAAGATCGGCAGCAATACCAACAGTACTAACGCCGCGAAAGAGCTTTTCACTCGGCCGCTCACCGGGGTGTAGTAGAGCAGCAACAGTGACCCCTCGACCAACAAAAAGGCCAGGACGGACTGGGGGAAGAAATAGGCGAGCATGCAGCTGCCTGCGATGTAGAGACAGAGAGCAATCAACGCCAAAGACCGGTTCACGCCTTGCTCTCCCGCACAGCCTCGCCAAGCAGGCCTTTGGGGCGAAAGATTAAGATCACGATCAATACCACGAATGCCACCACGTCTTTGTATTCGGCGCCGAAGGCACCGTCGGTGAGGAGCGAAAGATAGGACGCCGCAAACGCTTCCAGTAAACCGAGCAGCATACCCCCGAGCATGGCGCCGGGAATGTTACCGATACCGCCGAGCACGGCCGCGGTAAAGGCTTTCATTCCGGGGACAAACCCGGAGTAGGGATTGACCAGGCTATAATGGATGCCGAACAATACACCTGCCAGGCCGCCCAATGCGCCACCCACGAAGAAAGTTAGCGCGATGACACGGTTGACCGGCACGCCCATGAGCGATGCGGTGTCAGGATCCTGGGCAACGGCGCGAATCGCCATGCCCATGCGCGTGTGGTTGACGAAAAAATGCAATCCAAGCAGCGTTAAGATCGCCGTGACAATCACCAGCAGCGATTTCACGGGGATAACCAGTGATGCCGAGATCGGCAAATTATGATCGAGGAAGTCGAGGCTCGGATAGTTGAGATAAAATGTATTGCGCCACAGGCTCTCGAACAATCGTAAGCCATCCTGCAGAAAAAAAGACGCACCGATGGCCGAGATCAATGCGACCAGCCTGGGGCCACCCATGAGCGGCCGGTAGGCGATACGTTCCAGAGTCATCGCGGCCAGGCCGCTGATCGTCATGCCGGTGACGATGACCAGCAACACGATCACCGCTGGATGGAGCGTTGCCAGTAGCCCGGCGCTTTGCAGAAGCAGGAGCACCTCGACGCCTACGAAAGCGCCTAAGACGAAGATTTCGCTATGGGCAAAATTGATAAACTCCAAAACCCCATACACCATCGTATAGCCCAGGGCGATGAGCGCATACATGAAACCCAGCACGATACCGTCGAGCAAAACCTGAGGGAGAATTTCCAGTGCGATTTCCAAGTGGTTGCGAACCCTTCAGGGACGGCATGCTAACAAATAGTTGTTTGGCTAGCTAGGTGTTTTGCAGCAAAGTCGGCTGCAAAGCCATGCGGCAACGCAAGCGGTTATTTGGATTAGCCGGATATTGACGTATAATGGCTCCGATCCCATCAACACGCCATTATGTCAGACGCGGTAACCACACCAGCACTGGCGCTCCCCGCCGGTGGCAGGAAATTGAAAAGAGGCCTGCTCATTGGTGGCGGCACAATTGCAGCCCTGCTCGTCCTCGCGATTACGCTGCCGCACTTCGTCGACTTGGGATTGTTTAAACAAACCTATTTGCCGCTTATCGAAGATACGCTCGGCCGCCGCGTCGACGTCGGTGAAGTGCATCTCCGCCTGGTACCCACACCGTCGATTCAAATATCCAAACTGCGCGTCTCCGATAATCAGTCCTTTGCCGGCAACACGTTTTTCGCCGCGCAGCAGATCGAGCTCAAACTACGGCTGTTGCCTTTGCTGCGCGGCCGCTTCGAAGTTATCGAGCTGGTGCTCGACAAGCCGGTTTTTAATTTGTTGAAGCAGGCCGACGGCAGTTTCAACTACTCTGACATCGCCGCAAAGAAATCGTCATCGTCGCCGCGTCGCCAACCCAGGAAGAAGCTTGACGGCGCTGGCAAAGGCATAGAAGCCATGCCACTGGCGCTGCCCGGTCGCATGCGCATTCATCAAGGCGAGCTGAACCTCGTTGCCAAAGGCCAAACGCCGGTTAACATCAGAGGAATTGAGTTGGCCCTAAAAGACATTTCCGGCGACTCACCATTTCCGTTCCGCGCATCGTTCCAGTATCCCGGACTCAAAAGTGTCGCCCTGGAAGGCGAGTTGGATTATCAAGAAGAAAAAGCGCTGCTCGAATTCAAAAACAATCGTTTGAAGATCCACGATCTAACGTTGCCGGTCCAAGGCAGTATTAGCAATCTCGCAGCGACACCGAAAGTCAACCTGAGATTAAATAGCGACCGAGTCGATGCCAAGCCGGTTTTCGAGGTCCTTTCAGTATTCGGCCTTGCTCCAAGTGACACGGAAATCTCCGGTCCCATGGCATTGAACATGACCGTTGCCGGGCCCTCGAATGCCTTGGTTACCGAGATACGCGGAGTTTTCAACGACGTTTATGTTAAAGGCAAACGCGCTTTGAAAGGCAACTTGACAGGCGAAGTAAACATCCGATTACCTCTAGGCGGCGGACGAGTGAGTCAGCGTTTGCAAGGTAACGGCAAATTGGTGGCGCGCGATGGCGAGCTGACCAATGTCAATTTGATCAAAAAAGTCCAAAGGGTCACCGGCATGATTGGGTTGACACCGGACCAGCAGCGCGAAGCGACGACTTTCAAAACGATGTCCGGCGATTTCACCATTGGCGGCGGCATCACCGATTTCTCGCGTCTCTATTTAGTCAATCCGCAGATGGAGGTCACGGGCAACGGCACCATGACGTTGGAACATCCGACGCTCGACATCCTGCTCAATACCACCTTGTCGCCAATAGCATCGGCGCGCACCGGGCGCGGCCGCAGCGTGACGGCATTTAAAGACGGCCAGGGACGTATAGTCGTTCCCCTAAAAGTAACCGGGCCGGTGGAAAATCCAACTGTGAACTTGAACGCGGAGAAGCTCGGCGAGACCGGTCTGCCCAAAACCATGGAGAAGGGCTTCACGTCGTTTTTCAAAAATCTTTTTCGCGGCCGCTGATTCCTTAAGAAGCTGCGAGAGCAAGACTGACAGTGCGATCAAACCTGTTTTCCCGGCGGCGGTAGGCTTAAAATCAAACTCTGCAAACTTTTCCCGTCCAACGCTTGCGTCATGGAACGATCGATGGTGGCGAGCAGTTCGTCAATCTCGTCCTCCTCCGGACTCCGATTCTCCGACACCTTGGTTTTCTTGCCCGAGTTTCTGACACAATCAAGAACGTCTTTGATGGTGATGGTTTCCGGATCGCGGCCTAAAACATAAGTACTGCCATCGTTCACCGACAGCACCAATCGGGTTTCTGCGAACATTTCCAGGAATTCCTTGACCATCCCAGCAGGTATTTGCATGTGGATCGCCACATCGGTGATCGTCATGGGATCTAATCCGTAGTAGAAATTGCGCCCGACGAGGTGAATGGCGTGCAGGGCCAGCTTCTCGCGCCCGGCCGGGGTCTGTGCCAACGATTGACGGTCGCCTTGAAAGAAATAGATATGCTGGTGCGCGTAAGCGACCTGAGCGCCGAGCAAAACGATCACCCAGCCGATGTGAAGCCATAGGAGAAACAGCAACAACACCGCAAAACTCGAATAGATCGCGTAGTACTGAGTCGACGACACGACGAACCTGGCGAACCCCCAGCCGACAGACTGCCAGAGAATTGCCGCGACTAGTCCGCCGACCGCAGCGGAACGCAGTCGCACCCGCGTGTTGGGAATGAAAATGTAAACAAAAGTAAGTGCGCCCCACAGCGTTAGATAAGGTACCAACCACAATAATATCAACAGCACCTTGCCGAGAGCTTCAAAGGACAACAACCCACGCACGAAAGCGGAGTTCTGCAATGTCGCTGTGATCGTCACCGCGGCGAATACCAACACCGGGCCAACAAGTAGCGCGCTCAAATAATCGCTGAACTTGCGTGTCAGCGTGCGCGCCGCCCGCACTCGCCAAATGTGATTGAATCCTTCTTCGATGGTGTCCATCAACGACAGCACGGTGACAAATAGCGTAACCAGGCCCACCGTGCCGAGTGCCCCCGCGCTCATTTTGTCGACGAAACCAATGAGGTAAACGGTGATCTCGCGGCCTTTGTCGCCCAGCGGAGCCAAGCCCTGAGCGAGCGCCGGCTCCATACGGTTATGCACACCGAAGGCTTTTAAGATCGCGAAAATTACCGCCAAAAGCGGCGCCAATGACAGCAGGGTCTTGAACGCCAGCGCCATCGCCTGGAGCTTCACCAAGTTTTGAAAAAAATCCTGCCACACCATGACGACGATTTTGACAGCGGAATGAATCCCACGCTTGAATCGTGTCAGTTCATCGAATTCGGTTCCCATCACTTGCTCGACCATGCGATTCCTCATCTGTCGAATCGATCGATTTGCATTAGGAGTAGACTGGCGGGTGGGCATAAATTACTGTCATTAGGAATAAACGCGAGTCAAACATTATCAGCTTTGCCCTGCGCCGACAAAGCAATCGCGCTAATTCGTTGACAAGGCGAAACATCGCTCGCTATGCTGCGCCACAACATGGCATCATCCACGGCCGCATCGCCTCACGGCAAATTCCGACGCGACCTAAATCTCCCCGGCTTGGTTGCGCTGACTTTTTTTTGCGTCGCTGGCGGCGCCTAGGGACTTGAGGATGGGGTCGGTGCCGCCGGGCCATTGCCCATGCTTATCGGCGTAGCGATTCTTCCCTGGCTTTGGAGCTTGCCGACAGCGTTGATGACTGCGGAATTATCGACCGCCATGCCCGAGGATGGCGGCTACGTCGTCTGGGTGGAAAAGGCGTTCGGCCGCTTCTGGGGCTTTCAGGAGGGCTGGTTGAGCTGGCTGTGCAGCTTCGCCGACAACGCGCTCTACCCGGTGATGTTCGTCGATTACCTCGCCTATCTTCGCGGCGAAATGGCGCCGCTGGAGCGCTGGTTGATCGCCGCGACGCTCGTCAGCGTCATCACTTGGCTCAATCTCCGCGGTATCCGTTTGGTCGGAATGCTTTCGGTTGTTTTCACCGGGCTCGTGCTCGCGCCTTTTGTCGTTATGCTGGTAATCGGCTTGCCGCAAGTTTCACCCGCCAACTGGCTGCAACGAACTGGCAGCACCGATTGGCCTCTTTTGCTGAGCATATTGTTATGGAACACCTCGGGCTTCGACAACGCCGGCTGTTGCGCCGGTGAGGTCAAGGCGCCCAATCGCGCGTACCCGCGCGCCATGGCTCTAACCGTGATCTTAGTCACGGCAGCTTACTTGCTGCCGCTGGCGGTGGGCACGGGGATCGACGCCGATTGGCAGCAGTGGAAAGAAGGCTATTTTCCTAAGATCGCAGCGCGAATCGGCGGCCCATGGCTCGGCACCTGGCTAACCGTGGCGGCATTGGTCAGTGCCGCTGGCATGTTCAGCGCGCTACTGTGTACCTCCTCGCGCGTGCCATTGGCCATGGCGCAACGCAGGATGTTACCGCGGGCATTGGCGGCTACTCATGCGCGCCACGCCACGCCATGGTGCGCGATTCTTCTCAACAGCGCCGGTGTTGCCCTGCTGATCCCGTTTTCATTTCAGGAACTGATCGAAGTCGATATGTGTCTCTACGCCGCGGCATTGCTTTTGGAGTTCGCTGCGCTGGTCTGGCTCCGGATTAAACAACCCGAGTTGGCACGGCCGTATAGAATCCCCTACGGCACGGGTGGCGTGATCGCCCTGTGCATTCCGCCGGTGTTACTCTGCATGCTCAGCATCGTGCTAGCAAACCCAGCGACAAAATACGTCGGCCTCGGCGGTGTCGCTATCGGACTACTAATATATCGCTGGCAGCTGCGGACCACTGCGACGACAGAGATCGCAGCCGCACCGATTGTGTGAGCTATCTGGAAAATTAACATGTTAGTTAGTGAACGTTGTGCCAGCTTAATCGCTCACTGGCGTAAGTCGGCAGCGTGGCGAAATGTCTTCGGCAGCGCCGTAATGGAGATGAACCAATCCTGCTTCTCCGGCCGCCGGCTTGAACAAAAACAGATCGGAAAACACATTGTCGCAAATAGTCGGCAAACTTGGCCCGCCGATAGCGGCGATAACGCCGGTAACCGTGATGTGTCCGACGACAAGCACGGATTCGTCCTTGTAGCCGCGCACCGCCGCCGCGACCTGTTCGACATTTTCCCGCGCCTTTCCGTCAAAAACTGGAATAACCTGGGGTGTTATCCGCAATAATCTAGCTAGAGGCTCTACCGTATCTCGCGTGCGCCGCCATTGCGTCGTGACGATCCGCGAAATGCCGGCATCGCGCAGCGTCGCCGCCAGCGCTTGAGCACGGGCCACACCGGCAGCGACCAGCGGCGGATCCTCGCCGTCCCACTCGCGCTCCGCATGGCGCACGAGAAACACTTGGCGCGGCAGCGTCAGTGTGTTGCCGTCAAACGAACGCGAGTTCGCAGTGCAACCAAGGTTGGCACAAATCAACCCGAGCAGCAGAAGTCGTCCAGTAAAATCGATTGTCATAAATCGTTTTGATTTTGCATCGAGCGCATCCTCTGAAAGAGCTTGAAGTCACGCAAACTCCGTGGGCTTGCCGCAGTTGGGGCAAACACGCCATTCGATCTGAATAGAATAGCCGCATTTCGAACACAGGTGGCGCGACATAATTCGCGGTGGCGGGTCAATTGCCCGGGGCCCTTCCGCCCAATAAACTCCTGTGAACAGACTCGTCTTACAACTGGTTGTTTTGGTCTCGCCGGAACGGTCAACGTAAGTGACGTCGTAGTGGCGCTCACCTTTTTCAAAGAACCATCCCCGTCCAAAAGGATTCCACGTGATCGAGACGACTCGGCCGAGCTTCGTCTCGACTTCGTCTTTGATACGGCCCTTGTCGACAAAATGCATGACGAAACGCACGCCGACTGCTCCGATGATGATGAGAACCGAAAAAAAATACTTCTGCTCCATTACGCTCCGATCTCGTCAGCTATCGTCCTGTGCCCGGTCCTGCCACGAACTCACGACCCAATCAGCGGACTGACTGCTTGTAGACTCGACTGATGAAGCCTTCTTTTTCCAACTCCAGAACTAAACTGTCGTCGACAATATCATCCACTTTCAGAGCGCTGCCTGGTTTGCGCGAAAGCGCATCTTTGACTTGCACATCCATGCCTTCACGGTTGACCAACGGCACCTGCTCGAACAGCTTGTTGCTGCTCTGATAGGCATCTTCGAGAAATGCCTCGTTGCTGTGGCGCGTGAACTTCGCCATGATCTTTTTGCTCTCATCCTTGCGGGTCTTGTAAAAATGCACGCCATCGATGAGCGCCATCAAAAGCCGCTTCATAGTGTCGCGGTTCTGTCGAACAAAACTTTTCGACGCCGTCGGACAGACATAGGGGAACGGAAAGCCCTTGGGAAAATCCGCCATGCTGATCAAAACGCGGTGCGGCATACCGTGAGCGAGGTGAATCGTTCCCGGCGGCGCGGGAAAAGCGATTATTCGGCCGGTGCGAAATGCCACTGCGCGCTCGGTCGAGCCGCCTACTTGCAGGATCGCCACATCCTTGTCCGGCTCGAGCTTTAATTCTTTGAGGAAAGCCCGCGCCGCCACGTCGGACGAACTGCCTACTCGGCTGATGCCGATCGCCTTGCCTTTCAGTTGCTGTGCCGAGCGTATCGATTCGTGCACGACTAAGTCGTATGGCAAGGTATTGATGAAACAACCGACCGCCACCACGCTCGCGCCGCTCACTGCCGCATTGGCGGTCGCCCCGCCGGAAATATTGCCAACGCTGACAGACCCAGCCAACACTGCGGCGATGGTCGTCGTCGATGATGGAATGAAGACCAAATCGGCGTCAAGACCGTATTTCTTGAAGAGTTGGCGCTCCTTAGCGATATACCAGTT
>DATLCH010000260.1:0-8327 GCA_035526465.1 Candidatus Limnocylindrales bacterium
GGCGCTGGCAATTAGGGCGGCAAAAATCGACCTCTGGTGCACCTGGCGCGGCGCAAGCACTTCCGGGTGCCACTGCACGCCAATGACGAAAGTATGGCCGGTGCTTTCGATGCCTTCGATGATCCCATCACTCGCAATGGCGTTAATGACCAAGCCGCGGCCCAATGTCTTCACCGCCTGGTGATGTGTTGTATTGACCTCGGTATGAGTGCGTCTGATGATTGCGTGCAATCGCGTGTGTGGTTGGAGCGTGATGCGATGGCCGCGCTTGATGGCTTTTTTACTTTGCTGGTGCTCCTGAGCATTTGGCACCTGCGCGCCGATATCTTGGTAAAGGCTGCCGCCCTGCACGACGTTGATCGCCTGGGCGCCGCCGCAAACGCCCAAAACCGGGAGGTCCTGTTTCAATGCCACGGCGGTGATCTCCAGCTCGAAAGCGCTGCGTTCCGCCTTGATGGCCCCGAGAGCTGGGATCGGTATTTCGCCGTAATAACTTGGATGGATATCGAAGTTGCCGCCGCTCAATATCAAGCCGTCGATACGCGCCAGTAGGGCGACGATGGCCCCGCTCGATGGCATCGGTGGGAGGATAACTGGAACGGCGCCGGAATCAGCCACTGCTTTGATATAGCGTTGGGCCAGAAAATAGAGCGACTCGCGGTTTTCTCCCCGGCCGGCAACTGAAATATCAGAAGTGATGCCGATCAGCGGAGCCGGGTGTTTCATTATGGTCAGGGTTCGTACAGGCGTTTATAGATGCGGTGGTTACGGAGGACGAGTTTAACATAGCCACGAGTTTCGATGTAGGGGATTCTCTCGACGAATTCTTCGATATCGTCCGTGGCGATTTCGCGTTCCCAACGGTCGACTGCAGCTTCACCGGCATTATAAGCGGCGATGGCTTTGAACCAATTATTCGAGTAGCGCTGCATCAAGTCTTTCAAATATTGCGTGCCGAGGTTGACGTTAAGTTCGGGGTCGAACAGTTTTTCTTGTGTCGGTGCCGGCAGACCAAGTTGTTTGGCAACGCGAGCGGCGGTCGGAGGAATCATTTGCATCAGCCCCAAGGCAGTCGCCGGCGAACGGGCGCGGGCATCGAATAGACTCTCTTGGCGAATCAGTGCGAGGATCAAATGTGGATCGAGCTCGCGCTCCGAAGCTTTTTGTTGCACGAGCTCCCAATAGGCAAGAGGATAACGATAATAGTTGCGTTCGCTTTGTGAAATCGGCAACTGACTGGCTAAATTAAGGCTTCGACCATACGCTTGATTGGCGAAGTACTCGCGCATCAATAGGGGCTGCAAGCGATTCTTCGGATTGGCGCGCCGGTTTACTTGATCGAGTTCGGTTACGGCCAAGCCATGGAATCGCAAGGCGGTGAGTTCGCGCGCCCGCGTCAAGTGGAAGTTTATCTCAGCGCCCAAGGCCGGGTCGGCTTCCGCGCCCGCGCTGGGCTTTGACAGCTTCACTTCTTCTACGGGATTGCCGAGCCGTTCCAGGGCACGTTGGGACAAGGTTTGATAATAGGACTCCTCACCGCTGTTAAAAATTTGCCGGTAAATCTGTTTGGCAGTGTCGACATCGCCGAGCTTTTCCGTACTGCGCGCTTGCCAGTAAACCGCCGCGGTGTCAAACGTGCTGCTCCGAGACTGCGCCGCCAGCGCCTTAAACGTCGTCAACGCAGCTTGCCAGTCGCCGCTACGGTAATGAAGCCAGGCCAAGCGCCAGACTGCGTCGTCACGAACAGTGCTATTGGGAAATTGTTTTTGCACCGTGGTGTAGAGCTGGATCGCTTCCGAGTTTCTGCCGAAGTACTCGTGAATGTCCGCGGCGGCGAAGGTGGCTCGATCAGCGTAGGCGCTGCTAGAGTAGCGCTGCACCAGCTGGTTGAAATATTCCAATGCCTGGGCGTTCTCGTGGCGGTTCCACAGGGTCTGACCGATCTGATAGAGAGCTTTGGGCGCTTCGCTGCTGTCGGGAAAATTACGGGCAATCTGTTCCAATACCGCGATCGCCTCGTTGCGGCCACGCACGGCGGCTAGTTTAGTTAGATAACGGAGGCGTTGGTCGTTGTCGGTGACGCTGTCTAATATACGTTTATAGAGTTCGGCGGCGTCATTGAGTTGGCGCTCGCGTGCCAACCGATCGGCTTCGTCGCCAAGAGCTGCGATTGTGCTCAATGCGAATTGCTCGGGATATTTGTCGCGCAAGCGAGTCTGATCTTTCCGTGCTAAGCCCGCCCAACTTGAAGTCGGACTGTTGTCGCGCACTTCCTGGTAACCGTAGTACGCGCGCTGTACGTCTCCTTGTGCCTCAAAATTTTGTGCCAGCAAATAACTCGCTTCGTCGACAATCTCGCGTGGCGTCCCCTTGTCTGCGCGCAGTTGGCGCAGGATCTCATTCGCTTGAGCTAGCTTTTTCTCAGCCTGGTCAATTTTCGCCCGCTGCAAAGTAGCCCGGAATTGCCAAACTGATTGCGGGTAACGCTGCTTCAGCTGCAGCAAGTATTGGCGTGATTGCTCCCAATTTCTCTCTTTGAACGCGATTAAAGCCAAGTAATGCAGGCTATAGTCGCTAAGCCGGTAATTGGCCTCCAAAGTTTTGTGAAAAAGCTCCTTGGCTTCTGTTGTGTTACCTTGGTTGAAGAGTGCGTAAGCTTTGCGAAATGCGCTGCGGCCACTGTCGTTTTGAGCGTCTACTCTTGCCCATCCCAGACACAGCAGAATCAATGCTGCGCAATACCAGATTGTCTGCTTCATCAGTGTCTTGAGTGTAAACAAGCGCACGTCTCGATTCAATCAGATTTTTCCGAAAACGGGGTCCGTGCCGGGTGCTTTTAATCTGTTGTGTTTTAGACGCATGAACGTTATGTTTTTCACCCAACTACATTGCGGCCCGAGCGGACGGCTCGACGTGGATATCGCGACTAAGGAGAGACGGCGACATTGAAAATCGAAGGCAGTTACATGTTCAACGCGCCTCGGGAACGAGTCTGGCAATTATTACTTGATCCGAAGATCATGGCTCAATGCATGCCGGGTTGCGAAGCGATGAATGAAGTGGCGCCAGACCGTTACGAGACCGTGATGAAGGTCGGCGTGGCTTCGGTGAAAGGGACCTACAAAGGCAAAGTAGCCATTAAAGACAAACAGCCGCCGGCGCATTATGTTTTGAGCGGCGAGGGCTCGGGCGGGCCGGGTTTCATGCAGGGTGATGTAATTATAGATCTCGAAGAGAGCAATGGTCAGACAGTGCTCAAATACAGCACGGAGCCGAAGATTGGTGGGCTCATCGCCAGCGTCGGTCAGCGTATGCTCAATGGCGTCGCTAAAATGATGGCCGATCAGTTCTTTAAAAAAGTTGAGAGTTTCGTCTGAATCCTCGCACCGTCTGTCTCGGCTGATCTGTGCAAAAAACTCAATGGAACCCGGCGTCAGCGTTATAATTCCGACCTACAACCGCTGGCCGGTAGTAGGCGCGGCGGTTCAGTCGGTTTTGGCGCAAAGCTACGAAGATTTTGAGCTAATCGTTGTAGACGACGGTTCCACTGATCAGACCGCCGCGCAGTTGGCTAAGTTCGGGGTACGGTTGCGCTACTTTTATCGAGATCGAGGCGGGGTGGCGGCTGCGCGGAACTTGGGCGTGAGGCAAAGTCGCGGTCGGCTGATCGCGTTTCTCGATTCGGACGATCTCTGGCATCCGGACAAACTCAAGATCCAGGCACAGTTCATGGCAAGCTCGCCGGAAGTGCAGATCTGCCAAACTGATGAAATTTGGCTTCGCAACGGGGTACGAGTCAATCCACGGATAAAGCATCGCAAGCCGTCGGGAGAAATTTTTGAGCGGAGTCTCGAGCTTTGCCTGATCAGCCCGTCGGCTGTGATGATGAGCCGTGACTTGTTCGATCGGAGCGGCGGCTTCGACGAGATGCTGCCGGTCTGCGAAGACTACGACCTGTGGCTGCGAATCGCCCGTGATTACCCGGTGCCGTTAATTGAACAACCGTTGGTAGTCAAACATGGCGGCCATGCTGACCAGCTTTCCCATTCAACGTGGGGTATGGATCGTTATCGCGTGGTTGCTTTGCTAAAACTTTTACGATCCGGTATCAGCGGCAAGCGGCGAGCTGCAGTGATGCGGGTCATGCAAAAGAAAATCACCGTGCTCGCCGGAGGGGCTTGCAAGCGCGGCAAAGCGGCAGACGCCGAGCGCTACCGAGCAACGCTTAGCGAGTTTGCCGGGGAGATTGACGATGTCGGAGAGCGCGTTCCGCAGTTTCGCAGAGTCCAAGGGATTCCATGCACAGACGCTGAGCCGATGGCTTAGTTGGGAAGTCGATGATCGGATGGCACTAGCCAAGCTTTCTTTGGAACTAAAACCCAGCGAGAATTATCTCCGCGACTTAATGGATTGGAGCGAGGAAATCGCCTTGCGTGATGGCATTGCCATTGCGGAAATCTTTGCGAGCAAGTGGGTCTACGACATTGCCACCAACCCCCGATTGGGTCGTGCCGACAAGGTGAAGAGAATACGGGAAAGTTTGCGCCGGATGCGCTTTCCGCGCTTGGCTCGGATTGAAGATGAAATCCAACAAAAAATTCATCTGCTCAAGCTGCAACCCGAAATTCGCATGACAGTGCCACGGGGCTTAGAGGGCGGCAGATTGCAGATTGACTTCAGTGTCACCAATCAGAAAGATTTAAAGCGGCTGGCCGACAAGTTGGCGGCGGTAGCCGAAACGAATGTGACCGGTGAAATATTCACGCTCCTGGGCGGAGTCGCGGGCGGTTCCGAGCCAGTTTCGGGACGGCAGACTTGATGCAAAATTTTCTGCCTGAAGAAGTGATTGTCGAGCATAGTTCCGAAGCTAGCCCGATTTATAAAAATTTGCGCCGCGCTTTACCAGACGTGCCATTTCGCTTTATCGATGACTACGCTTCCGCGAATGGGAGTGCGAACCTGCCGAGTGATTCCTTCGGCTCAGCCAAGAAAAAGCTTTTTTTGGCCAAACACAAAGGCGAGTTTTTGAAAAAATGTCCCGGGAGCGAAGGCCAGGTCTGCTGCAACTACTTTGTCATCAATTTCGCCAGCAACTGTCCAATGGATTGCAGCTACTGCTATCTCCAGGAATATTTGGCCGATAATGCGTCCTTGAAAGTCTTCAGCAATGTCGGCGATTTGATCGACGAAGCCGACGCGACCTTGAGAAAACATCGCGGGTTGTTTTTTCGCATCGGTACCGGGGAGATTACCGACAGTTTGGCCCTGGAGCCCTATACCGGCATGGTGCGCGAGATTTTGCCGTACTTTGCCGAGCAACCGAATGTTTTGTTGGAGCTCAAAACCAAAAGCGACTGTGTGGACGATTTGCTCGATCTCGATTCCAAAGGGCGCGTCGTAGTGAGTTGGTCGATGAACCCTCAGCGCGTAATCCATGCCGATGAGCACGCCACCGCTTCCCTCACAGAGCGACTGAATGCCGCGCGCCGTGTACAAGATGCTGGCTACCGGTTGGGCTTTCATTTTGACCCAATGATCGAGTATCCGGGTTGGGAGACTGACTACCATACTATGCTGGAACAAACTTTCGCGGCGATCGACTGGCGCAAGCTCTCCTGGGTGAGTCTAGGCGTGTTACGCGACACGCCGGGTTTGAAGCGCACCATGCGGCAACGCTTTTCACGAAGCCAACTGCTGACCGGTGAGCAAGTGCTGTGTCCCGACGGCAAGCTGCGATATTACCAACCCTTACGAGTGGAGATGTACCGAAAAATGGTCGGTTGGATTCGCCACGCCGCACCGCTGGTGAAGGTCTATCTTTGCATGGAATCCCGCGAAGTCTGGGAACAGGTATTCGGCTACGCGCCCTCTTGTGAAAAAGAGCTTGGCAACCAATTCGGCAGCTTGACTATCTAATCCGCAGGGTCGCGTGGGGACGTCGCTAGTCGCTAAACTGATGCCTTCACCGCGAGCCAAGATCGGGGATTTGAAATCGAAAATCGACAAAGATAGCGCCATCGGGGTTTTTGACTCTGGCATTGGCGGCCTCACGGTGTTGCACCAGATCATTGAGGCACTGCCGCAGGAGAATACGGTGTATTTGGGTGACACGGCGCGCTCCCCCTACGGCACCAAGTCGGTGGAAACCGTTATGCGCTACTCTTTCGAGAACAGCGCATTCCTTGTCGAAAAGGGAGTCAAGCTGGTGGTCGTCGCTTGCAATACGTCGACGGCCATTGCGCTTAGCCGCCTGCGAGAGACCCTAACCGTGCCGGTTCTCGGTGTGATCGAGCCCGGTGTGCGAAGGGCTATTAAGAGTACGAAAAATAAAAAAATAGGCGTTATCGGTACCGAAGCGACGATCCAGAGCGGCGCCTATACGCGTGCATTGAAAGCGGCCGATTCTAACGTCGAAGTCTACAGCCGGGCCTGTCCGCTGTTTGTGCCGCTGGTGGAAGAAGGCTGGACCGACAACTCGGTGGTCGAGATGACGGTTAAGGCTTATCTTGGCAGTCTCAAGCAAAGCGGCATCGATACCTTGGTATTGGGCTGCACCCACTATCCACTGCTAAAAAAGGCCATCCGAAAGTTTCTCGGGAACGGCGTGCTTTTGATCGATTCCGCTGAGGAGACCGCCATCGAAGTTGCGGCGACACTCAAGAAACGGTCGAGGCAGCGAAAATCCGGCCGGGCAGTTCATAGTTTCTTTGTTACCGACGCGCCGGAACGCTTCGTCAAAGTGGGTCGCCGCTTTCTCGGCGAGAACGTCGAATCGGCCGTGCGCATCGAGCGCTAAGGTTCCGGCAACACCAGATCACCTTTAAGTCGCGTGCAGATTCGTGTATTTTAGTGCTATCCTTAGTAGCCAAATGGCTCCTCCGCTTGCAGCAAATCCGGGAGTAAAGTTCTAAGATGTGGGATTTTATTAAAAAGATTGTCGGCACCAAAAATGACCGTGAGATTAAGCGCATCCGTCCCTTTGTCGACGTAATCAACAATCTCGAGCCGGAATACCAGCGCCTCAGTGACGACGAACTCAAGGCGAAAACCGAGCAGTTCAAGGGCCGGCTTGCCGAAGCTACGGCGACTTTAAAAAGCGAGTTGGAGGATACGCAAAACCGCGCGAGTGTCGCCGATCCCGAGGAGCGCGAGGAACTCAAGACCCAAGCCGAAGAGCTCGACAAAGAACTTCGGCGAAAAGAGGCGGAGCTCCTAGATCAGTTGCTGCCTGAAGCGTTTGCTGCAGTGCGCGAAGCCTCGCGTCGCACCATTGGCTTGCGTCATTACGATGTCCAGTTGATCGGCGGGGCGGTGCTTCACTCCGGCAAGATCGCTGAGATGAAGACCGGCGAGGGCAAGACTTTGGTCGCGACTTTGGCGCTTTACCTCAACGCGCTTACCGGCCGCGGTGTGCACTTAATTACCGTAAACGATTACTTGGCGCGGCGCGATGTCCAGTGGATGGGACCGATTTACCACAAACTCGGTTTGAGCGCCGCTTCAATCGTGCACGAGGTCAGTTACCTTTTCGATCCTACCTATCTGACCAAGGACTACCGTTTCTTGAATCTGCGGCCGATCTCGCGCCAGGAAGCTTATCAGGCCGATATAACCTACGGCACCAATAACGAATTCGGATTCGATTATTTGCGCGACAACATGAAGTTTTCGCTGGACGAATATGTTCAGCGGGAGCTCAATTTCGTGGTCGTCGATGAAGTGGACAATATTTTAATCGACGAGGCGCGTACACCGTTGATTATCTCCGGACCGGCCGAAGAGTCGACCGATAAATACTATCTGATCGATCGGGTGATTCCCAAACTGCAACGGGGCGCGGTGATCCAGGGCGATCCGTCGCAGGAAGATCGCGCCGCCATCGAAGCCAAGGGCGATTACACGGTCGATGAGAAAAGCCGTTCGGTGACGTTAACCGAAACTGGTGTGGCCAAGGTTGAACGGCTCCTGGGTGTTCATAACCTGTACGACCCGCGGCAAATCGATACCCTGCATCATGTACAGCAGGCTCTCAAAGCTCACGCGATTTTTAAGCGCGATGTCGATTACGTCATCAAAGACGGTGAAGTTATCATCGTCGACGAATTTACCGGCCGATTAATGCCGGGGCGGCGTTGGTCCGATGGTTTGCACCAAGCGGTAGAAGCCAAGGAGCGCGTTCATATTCGCGAGGAAAACCAAACGCTCGCGACCATCACGATTCAAAACTATTTCCGCATGTACAAGAAACTCGCGGGCATGACGGGCACTGCCGACACCGAAGCTCCCGAGTTTCAAAAAATTTATAAACTCGACGTTACGGTGGTGCC
>DATLCH010000284.1:0-2615 GCA_035526465.1 Candidatus Limnocylindrales bacterium
GATCTTTCCGTTCTTGGCAACGGTCACCACCAGATGCTCCTCGGTCCCAGGAATGGCACTACTGCTAGTCGTGGGCAAATTGACCTGTACTCCCTGCTGGATAATCGGCGCCGTCACCATAAAGATTACCAACAACACCAACATGACGTCGACCAACGGGGTGACATTGATTTGCGCAATTGTTGTTCCGTCACGCTGCGACGATGCATCCATAGCCATACCGTGTTCCCAATCCTGCTACGGCCCAGAGGACTGGGCCGCACCCGCTGTTGAGATTATACGCTTTAATTGTGCTACTTGAAGAAGTGGCGCTCGGCGATGTTGAGAAATTCGTGAGAAAAGTTGTCCATCTCTACGGCTAGCACTTTGATTTGCTGAACGAAGTAATTATACGCGATCAGTGCAGGGATCGCCGCGGCTAAACCGACCGCTGTGGCTATCAATGCTTCGGCGATGCCCGGAGCCACCGCTTGGATGCTCGAAGAGTGGGTCACGCTTAAACCGCGGAAAGCATCCATGATGCCCCACACCGTACCGAACAAACCGACGAACGGCGCGGAGCTTGCCGTTGTCGCCAAGAACGAGCAGTATTTTTCCAGTTTGGTGATCTCAACGCTGGTCGCCCGTTTCATCGCCCGCGAAACGTTCTCGACCCCGCCAAGTTCCGTCGTAAGATTTTCGCCCGGTGCAGATTCTTTTTTGGAACGTGTGACCCTAACTAGCTCTTCATAACCGGCGCGAAAAACTTGGCCAACCGGGCTCGACGCCAACTCGCGGCTAGCATCGTGAATCGATGATAAATTGCGCCGCTCCCAAAAAATTTCAATAAATTTCGCCGACTCTTTTTTGGCGCGCCGTATCTGCTGAAGTTTCTGCGCGATGATACCCCAGCTCATAACGGAGAAAAAAACCAATATGTATAAAATCGCCTGGACGACCAGTCCGGAACCCCGTACCAAGTCGAGAATTCCTTGCTGATGCGGCGCAGGTAAAGCGTTTTGAACTGCGAGTTTAAGCGACCAGGGAAAAGCCATTACGTTTGCTGCGGATAATTGAAAAACTATTACAAGCCTTGTAATTAGTCAATTATAGGAAGCCTTTTATTAAGAAATATTTGCACAGCGGATGGCAAACGATGATTCGAAAACTCGCGGACCTTGACCTACGTGGCAAGACTGTTTTTCTGCGCGTCGACTTTAATGTGCCGATTAAAGACGGCAAAGTAGGCGAACCTCATCGCATCGAGAGCGCACTGCCGACGATCCAGTTTCTCTTAGGTCGCGCCACGAAGGTTATAATCGCGTCACACCTCGGTCGCCCCGACGGCAAAGTCGTCGACAAATACAGTCTCGTGCCGGTACAGCGTCACCTGCAAGACGCTCTTAAACTTCCGGTGACTATGGCATCCGACTGCGTCGGTCCGGCGGTTGAGAAGTTGGTGCGGGCGACCGACAACCAAATTGTCCTTTTAGAAAACCTCCGCTTTCATCCAGAAGAGGAAAAAAATGATGAAGCCTTTTGCCGCGCGTTGGCAGCCCTCGCCGATGTATACGTCAACGACGCGTTCGGCGCGGCACATAGAGCCCATGCGTCGATTGCCGGAATGGCTAAATACTTCAGAGATAAGGCCGCCGGCCTTTTGTTGCAGAAAGAGCTGGACTACTTGGGACCGCTGTTGGCAGACCCGGCAAAGCCGTTCGTTACAATCATGGGCGGCGCCAAAGTATCCGACAAAATCGATGTCATCAAAAACTTGCTTCCTAAAGTCAGCTCGCTCTTGATTGGCGGCGGCATGGCCTACACCTTTCTAAAGGCCAGCGGAATCGAAGTCGGCAAATCGCTCGTGGAAACTGACAAAATCGCACTAGCCGCAGAGATCATGCAACAAGCCAAGCAGCTCGGTGTTGAATTACTGTTGCCGGTCGATCATGTAGCCGGAGACAGCCAGAAGAAAAATCCTGTTACTTTTGACGGTGCAATACCAACCGATCGCATGGGGCTCGATATCGGACCGAAAACGGCGCACATTTTTGTCGAACAGATCAAGAAAGCCAAACTTGTTCTCTGGAATGGGCCGGTGGGACTTTTCGAGATAGTGCCGTACGATCAGGGGAGCCGACTGCTGGCAGAGGCGCTAGCCCAAAGTCATCCAGCAGTTACCGGGATAATTGCCGGCGGCGACACGGTAGCAGCGGTGTCGGCAGCGGGGGTAAGTGCGCGCATTGCCCACCTCTCTACGGGCGGGGGCGCAACTTTAGAATTTCTTGAAGGCAAGGTATTGCCCGGCATTGCCGCACTGGACGACCGGCCATGACTTCCCCGCTCATTGTCGCTAACTGGAAAATGCATGGCGATCAGGCTCAATGTGTACGTCTAACCCGGCAAATAGTCCGAGCACTAAGTCGTGATCCAGTCAACGCCGAAGTTGTACTGGCTCCGCCGTTCACTTCTTTGAAATCGGCACACGACTCGCTCGCCGGCAGCAAAGTAAAACTCGCTGCGCAAAATTGCCACTGGGAAATTCAAGGCGCCTATACCGGCGAGATTAGTCCGATGATGGTCCGCGAGCTTGGGTGCGATTATGTCATTGTTGGCCATTCGGAGCGGCGCCACAT
>DATLCH010000292.1:0-7216 GCA_035526465.1 Candidatus Limnocylindrales bacterium
TCCGGACATCAAAGATTCGAAGATGCTCAGCGCTCAGCAACGCGAAAAGCTGGTGCCGATCATTCAAGAGTCGGCGCAATGTTGGGCGGTCGGTATGATCGATGTCGAAGGTATTGATCGCCTGAATATTTTGCGCGCCAGCCTCACGGCGATGGCACATGCGTTGCACGGTTTATCCTCTCAGCCGGACTACGCCTTCATCGATGGCAATCAAAAAATTCCTTTGGGAATTTTTGCCGCGCTCGGCTGCAAAGCGCTTCGTCCTACGCGTCAAAAAACCATCGTCAGGGGCGATCAACTCTGTTTATCCATTGCCGCCGCATCGATCATCGCGAAGGTCGCGCGCGACCGAATTATGATCGACTTGGATAAGCAATACCCCGAGTATGGTTTCGCCGCCCACAAAGGTTATGGCAGCGCGGCGCATTTAGCGGCGTTGCAACGCTACGGGCCGACGCCGATTCATCGCCGGAGTTTTAAGCCAGTATGGGACTTACTTGGTAGCGATCAGCCTGACCTGTTTAGTGACTGACGATAAACCCGCGTGAGTTTATTTCGCAAACGCCTGGGTCGAGAAGGCGAGGAGCTCGCCGCGGGATTTTTGCGCAAAAAGGGCTACAAATTGGTCGAGCGCAACTATCGCTGTAAGACCGGCGAAGTGGACTTGATTGTCCTTGACCGTAAGGTGGTGGTCTTTGTCGAAGTGAAGACCCGTTCGGATCACAGTTTCGGTACTCCCTTTGAAGCCGTGGAGGCGCGCAAGCAGCGTAAGATGATCCGGGCGGCGCAGTATTTTCTTCATGAGAAAAAGCTCGACCAACGCGATGCTCGTTTCGATGTCGTCGGCATTTCCTGGCGCGGTGACCAGCCGTTGGTCGAGCATATCGAAAACGCCTTCGAAGTAAGTTAGAGAATAAACTCATGTTGGATGTAAAGTTGTTGCGGGACGATCTGGCGCAGGTCAAGGAGCGCATGGCGACGCGTGGCGCCGCCATTGACTGGGACGAATTTGTCGCCGTCGACCGTGAACGGCGCGATGCCTTGGCTTCTATCGAGCGCTTGAAAGAAAAGAAAAATCGCTTGTCAGGCGAAATCGGCAAGCTCAAAAAGAGCGGCGTCGATGCCAGCGCACTGATGCGAGAGACCGAGGAAGTCAGTGAAGCGATACGCACCGGTGAGGCGCCGCTGACCGAAATTGAAGCACGGTTCGAGAACTTCATGTTGACCCTGCCCAATTTGCCGAGTCCGAACGTCAAAATTGGCAAGAGCGAGCATGACAACCGCGAAGTTCGCCGTTGGGGGGAGCCGCCAAAGTTCGACTTCGAGCCGCAGAACCATTGGGATATCGGCGAAAATTTGGCGATCCTGGACTTCGAGCGCGCGGCTAAAATTGCCGGAGCGCGTTTTACCGTATATCGCGGTGCCGGCGCTAGGTTAGAGCGCGCGCTGATCAATTTTATGCTCGATCTTCACATTGGCGAAAATGGTTATCAGGAAATGCTCCCACCGGCGCTGGTAAATCGAGCCGCTTTGGTCGGTACCGGGCAGTTGCCCAAGTTCGAAGAAGATTTGTTTCACCTGGCGCCGGGAGACTATTTTCTCATCCCCACCGCCGAAGTTCCGCTGACCAATCTGCACCGCGACGAGATTCTCGAACTCGAGTCGTTGCCGATTAAATATGTCGCCTACACGCCATGCTTCCGCAGTGAAGCCGGATCCTACGGCAAGGATGTGCGTGGGTTGATCCGACAACACCAGTTTAACAAGGTCGAGATGGTTAAGTTGACCGAGCCGGAGAATTCTTACGATGAGCTGGAAGCAATGGTGCGAAACGCCGAAGAAGTTTTGCAGCGGCTAAAGCTTCCTTATCGGGTCGTTGAGTTGTGTACCGGCGACATGGGCTTCGGCGCGGCAATGACTTACGATCTCGAAGTCTGGCTACCGGGACAAAACACGTATCGCGAGATCAGCTCTTGTTCCAATTGCGAAGAGTTCCAAGCGCGCCGAGCCAACATTCGCTATCGCAAAGAAAACAAGGGCAAGCCGCTTTTCGTGCACACGCTCAACGGTTCCGGTTTGGCAGTCGGCCGCACATTCGTCGCTGTGCTGGAAAATTATCAGCAGAAAGACGGCAGCGTGATTATCCCGGAAGCGCTCCGGCCTTATATGGGCGGACTGACGCAGATTAGTTAATTCTGTTGTTGTAACGCATTTTGCTAGTCGTTATCCTATCGTTGGCTCGAGGTTTTCGACCTCGAGTCTTACCAACTCAATTCTCGGAGGGGTGGGAGAGCGGTTTAATCCACCGGTCTTGAAAACCGGCGCCCACTTCGTGGGCCGCGAGTTCAAATCTCGCCCCCTCCGCCATTATTTCACAGGACCGTCGGCCGAAGGGCTTGTAACTGATTGCGCATCTTGTCTGTCTCTCTGCATTGCTATTAGAAATCCAGCGTCGCCTTCGGTAATTTCAAATCCTCTGGTGCTGCCAAATACGGATCCGGCTGAGCCGGGAAACACCTAAAGTGTGAGTGCCTTACAGTTGACGGAGTTTCTTAGTGGATGAACGTGCCCTCTGGCTGTTTGTGCCCAACCTCTGGCGTTGGCTGCTCAGGAATGCATCACAGGGTGATGGTTATACTTGAGTTTTACCGGCATCGTGATCGGCTGAGGGTGTGGAATTTGTGATTATCTCCTGAGGACGTGTTTAATTTCATCGATCTTTGGAGTAAGAGTGTCTACGCCGTGAATTGGCGGCGTATCTATTGCATTGAGCACAGCTTTCGGATTCATCCATGGCCATTTTAAAAGTTGCCGGCGTCACCAAACTCTATAAAGATCTCAAGGCGCTCGATAACGTCAGTTTCGAGTTTGAGAAGGGGATTCTCTCGTTTCTCGGGCCGTCTGGATGCGGGAAGACGACTTTGCTGCGTTCCATCGCCGGGCTGGAAATTCCCGATGCCGGCTCGATTTCCATCGGCGACAAGGTCCAGACCTCCATCGAGGGTGGTGTGCTCATTCCGCCGTATTCTCGCGAGATTGGCTTCGTCTTTCAGAATTATGCGCTGTGGCCGCATATGACGGTATTCAAAAATGTCGCCTTCGCGTTGAATTTGCGCAAGGTGCCGAGGGACGAGGTGAAGCGGCGCGTACTGGCCGCGTTAGAGTTGGTCGGCTTGGGCGGTCGCGAGGAGCGTTACCCTTCGCAGTTGAGCGGCGGTCAACAGCAGCGCGTCGCGTTGGCACGTAGCATAGTCATGGAGCCGCGCTTAATATTACTCGACGAGCCGCTCAGTAATTTGGACGCCAAGCTGCGCGAGGAAATGCGCGTCGAACTAAAAAAACTCATCAAAAAAGTCGGCATCAGCGCGTTATACGTGACCCACGACCAGGAAGAGGCATTCGTCATCTCCGACAAGGTTGTTGTGATGAATGCCGGCAAGATTCTGCAGTACGATTCGCCCGACGAGATTTACAGCCATCCGTGCGATCCGTTTGTTGCGTCATTCATCGGCCATTCGACATTGGTCGAAGGCCACGTGATCAAGGCGGTGGGCGGAGAGTGCGTCGTGCAGATCCCGGAGTTCGATAATGCAACGCTTGTTTGCGCTGCCCCCAAGATGGGTTTGGCGAGCGGACCTTGTAGCGTGGTAATCAAGAATGGTGATCTGCGATTGAGTCACCAAAAGTTCTCCATTGATGCCATCAACGTTCTCGAAGGCGCTATGACCAGCCGTGAGTACCGCGGCGGCCTAACTGACCACCGAGTGCAGATCGGGTCCAAGGAAGTGGTTGTGACCTCGCACCGGCTCTGTCCGATGATCAGCGTCGACGGCGAGGGCGGCAAAGTTTTTCTTTGCATCGAGAAATCGGCCATCAGTCTCATCCCTACACACGCAGCCGTCTAGCGGGCATGAACGACCGAGGAGAATTGCTCGCGTGACTTGGAAAGCAAACCGGCTTGCCCTGCGCCAGGGAAGTCTTTTCCCATTGTCTGCCAGTTCCCTTGCCGCTGTTGTGATCGTTACACCTGTCCTGGTGGTTTTGTGGCGCAGTTTGACCAGCGGCAAGTTAGGCTTCACGGTCGCCATAAACGTCGATAACTATCTGCGGGTATTTGCCGACAAAGATATTTGGCCGATGCTCAGCAATTCAATCATCTATGCTGGGGGGTCGGCGCTGCTAGGCACAGGACTGGGCGGCCTGTTGGCATGGATTGTCGCGCGGACCAATACACCGGGCAAAGGCTTGGTCGAGTTGATGCCGCTCTATCCACTATTGATGCCGCCGATCATGAAGAATATCGCCTGGATTCTTTTGCTCGCGCCAAAGTCGGGTATTTTAAACGGAATGCTCGAGCAATTTCTGGGGATCACTTATCCAGTCTTCAATGCCTTTACGATGGCGGGGATGATCTGGACTTTCGGTATCGCTTGCGTGCCTCTGGGCTATTTGTTCCTGTTACCGGTATTCTTGTCATTCGACCCATCGCTGGAAGAAAGCGCCTATATCGCGGGCAGCCGACCGGTGAGTACCATGCTCAAGATCACTTTCCCATTGGCCATACCAGCTTTTATTTCCGCTTTCGTATTGAACTTTTTACGCGCGCTGCGCTCGTTCGAGACGCCGGTATTGCAGGGAACGCCGGGTAACATCAAAGTTTTTGTCAGCCGCGTTTACGATTCGATGGCGCTCGAATTTAATACCGGACTGGCGACGGCGTATAGCGTAGTGTTGGTAATATTGTCGGCATTGACGCTTTACTTTTATGTGCGCGCGACACGCTTCTCCGAACGCTACGCGACGATCACCGGCAAAGGATATCGGGTGCGTGTCATCGATATCGGTCCGTGGAAATACGTCACCTTTGCGGCCGTCTGTTTATATTTTCTTGCCGGTATCGCGGTTCCCTTTGTAGTCCTCATTGTCGTGTCGATCATCCCGTATTTCGACTATGAAACTTTCATGACCTTTCCAGCGCATATGGGGTTGAACAACTATCGCACCGTGCTGCGCCATGCGAGCTTCCTGAATGGGCTGCGCAATTCGGTCATGCTATCTGTGGTAATCGCCTTAATCACCGTGTTCGCCGGCATCGTCATGGCATTTACGATTCATCGCACTCGTGCCGTCGGCACAAAGATTTTCGAATTTATCGGCACGTTGCCGCTGGCCTTTCCGCCGTTGGTGCTGTCGGTGGGACTGGTGATCATCTTCGTCGGGACGCCGCTCTACAACAGCCTCTGGGCGCTTGGTGTGGGTTTGTTTGTCGCCGATTTCCCTTATGCATTCCGCAACGCGTCAGGCGCCATTGTCAACATTCATAAGGAGCTCGACGAGGCTGCATGGGTGCATGGAGCGAAGTGGCGCCATGTTTTTTTCAAGGTCACTTTGCCGATCCTCAAACCCGCGGTCGGCGGCGCGCTTTTTTACATTTTCATAGAAGCGATTCGTAACGTCGATGTGGCGGTGCTATTGACCGCGCCGGGGCTGGAATATGGACCGGTTACTTTATTCGAATACTTTCGCGTCGGCCAATGGGCGGAGGCGTCGGCCGGCGGCGTGATCTATTTAATTATCTTGATTGTTGCCGTATCTGTAGCTAAATTCGCGTTCAAAATGAAGTTTAGTCTGTGAGGGTTCGTCAAAACTACGATTCAGCAGAAGGGGAGGATTCATGATAACCCAACGTCCGTTATGTGCGGCTCTCGCATTGTCGGCGAGTGTCTTTGTAGCCTCAGCGCTAGCCGCCGAGAAGACACCGACGGCGGTCAAGGAAGCAGTTAAGGCGGCACCGGCGGCGGCGACAAAAGCCGGCGGCCAACAAGTAAAGAAAGAGGTTGGCAGCGCCACTGCGACGGCAGCTGCTGCGAAAGCTTTTGCCCAGGTGAGCGCCGAGCTCTATCCAAAAGCTAAACAGGAAGGCAACTTGGTGGTCTATTCGGTGTGGGACGTCGAGCATCTTCGCGTCATCACCGATGCCTTCATGAAGCGCTACCCTGGTATTAAGGCCACCTACTGGCAGGGACGCAATCCGGAAATCGTGACGCGGGTGCTTACAGAATTTCAGGGCGGCCAAGCGAGCTTCGACGTGGTGCTTTCGGACAATGCGCCGCCGGTCATTCGAGCGGCTGGCGGCATCATGCCCTACGAGACCGTGCAGAAAGACGTACTATACCTGCACGACCCGACATTGCCGACGGTAAGTTTGCAGATTCAGGCGCTGTCTTACAATACGCGCAAAATGAAACCCGCGGACTTGCCGAAGAGCTGGGAAGATGTCGCCAGTCCAAAGTACAAAGGCATGATTGCTCTCGATGATCCGATGCGCGCCGGGCCTTTGAGTTCGATGCTGGCGGGGCTGAAGACTCAGTGGAACGATGACGCCCGCTTCAACAATTTCCTGAAGGGATTGAAGGCCCTGAACGTGCCCGTGCACAAGAGCACCAGCGCAATGTTCCGGCTCGTGATCTCGGGCGAGTACAACATCTGCATGCCCGCGCTGCTGCACGACGTCATGGAAGAGACGCACAAGGGTACCCCGGTCGGTTATGTCAAAACGGTTCCCCCGGTGGTATTCCCGCGTCAGGCAGGCATATACGCCAAGTCGCCTAATCCGAACGCCGCGAAGCTATTTGCCGAATGGCTAATTTCGGATGAGGGGCAAAAGACCATCGATTCAATCGGCCGAGAGACTTCGCGCAACGACTTCAAATCCAAGACCTCTATCGAATCCGCTTATGGTAAAGGGATTAAGCCGATACCCGTGACTGATAAAGGATTTTTAGAAGATCCGAAGAAGTGGCTCGACACTAACGTAAAGCCAATTTGGGAAGGCTGATCCGAAAGTGGGCGCAAAAAGGGGGCGGGCGCAACGCGCCTCGCCCCTTTTTTTTCGAAGCCGAATGTTTGGAAGCCAAGACGCGGCACGGATTGTAGCAAAGCTTTTTCTCGTGTGTTAGTTTGACCGGGCTTGGGAGCCGCCCGAGTAACGGTAAATCGACAAAATTTAACTGCGCGATTCTCCGGCTCCTGCCGGACGCGAGATTGGACCGGCACGGAGAGATGGCCGAGTGGTCTAAGGCGCACGCCTGCTAAGCGTGTGTACCCCAAAAGGGTACCGAGGGTTCAAATCCCTCTCTCTCCGCCATTTCTTATTCTGACTTAAAGATTTTCTTGTGCATTGTCGGCATTGTGGCTGGCGCACTTAGTTGTATCT
>DATLCH010000301.1:0-3258 GCA_035526465.1 Candidatus Limnocylindrales bacterium
CCATCGCGCAGCATGGCGGAGCGCTGACTCATTTGAGCGTCTACGAACCCGCGCGCGCGCCGATCACTTCCTTCGCTGTGCAAGTTGCCGAAGTCACAGTCGAGCCCGCTACCGGCCAAGTCAAGGTTAACAAACTCACCACCGTCCATGATTCCGGCACGGTGTTAAACCACCTGAGTTACACCGGTCAAATCGATGGCGGCATCATCAATGGCTTGGGCTTCGCGCTGATGGAAGATAATTCGCTAATCGACGGCACGATGCCGACAGTGAACCTGGGTGAATTCAAAATGGCCAATATCGCCGACCTGCCAAAATTGACTACGGTCTTGATGGAGAGTCCCGCCGGCCCAATTCCCTATCAAGGCAAAGCCATCGCTGAAATCCCCAACGTGCCGACAGCGGCGGCCATCGCTAACGCAGTGCAAGACGCCTGCAGCGTGCGGATATTAGATTTGCCGATAACGGCGGAAAAGGTTTACGGTGCGCTGAAGAATTGAGGACTGGAACGTTTAGCCGCATACGACGTCAAAAACAATTGCGACTTGTAGGGCCTGTGATTGGCCTTCTTATCTAAAACAAGACCGTCGACGAAATACTGCTCCAGCCGCGCTATATACCGCGCGGGATAGGCCAAAACCAGCGCCCTTCCTCGGATCATTTGGGTAGGCACAATTTCTTAGGTTCTACAGCAGTTAAAAGCCACGCTGATCTTCCCATCGTAGTGACTGATTCAGTCATCCGTCATGCCGGTGCAGGCCGGCATCCATCAGAACGTATAACCAACCGCAAGATTCGCCTGGATTCAGCCTGCGCCGGAATGACAAATCGAAGCTCGTTCAGTTTTGTAGACCTCAGCAGACATCTAGGAAAGATAATAGCGTGTGGCTCTATGCCTCAGCGCTTTGGGTTAACTCGAACTTGCCGTCCTTATCTTGTTTGATCTTTCCGTCCTCGTACAAGCGCGCAACCGCATTGGCTATGATTTTATAATCCGCCTGCGGGAACATTTCTAAAAGATCGGCAAAAAAGCAGTGCGACTTGCCGAGCGCGGCAGAGATCCTTTGGCTCAGGCTTTCAACTGTTTCCACCGGTTTGGTTCTGCCTTTGTCAGTTGATTCCGCGACGCCGACATAGTCGCTCAGTTTGACTTTATCTTGATTGAAATAAACGATCCGTCTGTAGCGTTCCGCCGGAATGTTTTCGGGAATCGTCGCATCGATGCCCATCTTTGCGGTGGTCGGCACTTTGCCGTGGAGCGGCAGCGGCAGCGACGGATCGAGGGGCTTCGATCTGGCATTGGAGACAATAACCACGTCGCGGTCGGCCTGGACCCGGGTGGCGACCGCCCACTCGACGTCGACTGGATCGAATACATCGATATCATCGTCGACGACAGTCACGTGCTTGATATCGGCGATGGACAAGAGCGCCATAATCGCATTCTTACCGTCACCCGGTACTTTCTTGATCGATGCAATGATATGCCAATGGCAGCAGCCGCCGGGAGTGACGTTGATGGCAATGGTCTGAACGCCGGCTTCGAAAAGCACGCGCCGAGCGGCCGCCTCGTAGATCGGCGCCGACATCCAGATATTTTCCCAGGGCATTTGCAGCGCGTAATAGATCGCGTCCTTACGGTGCATGATTGCATTGATGCGCACCCGCGGATTCATATGCATGCCGCCCATGAGCCGGTTGAACTCTGAGAACGGCCCTTCTGTATGCACCCAACCCTCCGGCAAAATTTCTCCCTCGAGAACGATCTCGGCATCGGCGATGCACGGCACGGCCACGGTCTCGCCATCGGCCAAGCGCACCGGTTCATTGCGTAGCCCGCCGGCAAATGTCAATTCATTGACGCCGAGATTTGCCTTGAAGGTCGATGCGACAAGTTCGTACGGGTGTGTGCCGATGGATATCGAAATCGGTAGCGGTTTCTTCTGCGCCAGAGCGCGCTCGGCGAACCGGCGCATATTGTTCGGTGTAACGATGTCGATGCCGGTAATGTTGCGTTCTTTGAGCATCAAACGGTAAATGCCGGCATTGATGCCAAACTCCGGGTCTTCGGCGATGACCACACCGCCAGTAATCATTGGCCCGCCATCCATCACCGAGAACACCGGAACCGGCAGATCGAACAGGTTCACCTCCTTGCCGGTGATTCTAACTTCCTTGACCGGAGCGTCGGCGACACGCTCAGGCTCGATCGGCTTATCCATCGCCTTTCCCAACTTATCGGCGATGTTTGCATAGTCGACCCCCATGGCCAGGGCGATGCGCTTGCGCGACTGCAACAGACCGGAAACCAGCGACATAGAGTAGCCAGGCAGGTTTTTGAACAGCAGAGCTTTTTCTGACTGCGCGACCAAGGCAGCGACATCGCGGAGATCGACCGGTTTGGCGATTTCCAAAAGTTCGTCGTTATTACGCAGTGTATCGATGTAATCGCGAAAGCTCGCCTTCATGGATGGACTCCAAGCGGTTTGATTCGAGGAGACTTAGCACGGCGATACTGCGAATTCCATCGAAGAGTAAGGCGCCACGAGCTGTCTCGAACAAGCGCAGATCACGCAGCAAATTTCCAATTCGATTCCACACGGCGTCTTCCGCTCTCTGCCGTGCCACAGTCCCTTCGTATTTCGCAAAGCTATCGCTATGTGATATAAACGCGGGCGAACCCACGAACTTTTGGGAAGGCAATCAATGGCTACCTTCGGACTTACTTTGGCAAATCGCGGCGTGATTATCGGCGCGGTTACCGTACCGGAACTCTTCGATATGGCGAAACGGGGCGAAGACTCCGGCGCCTTCAGCGCTGTGTGGGTCGGCGACAGTTTGCTCGCCAAGCCCCGCTTGGAGTCAATCACTCTACTTTCAGCTCTCGCGGTGGTCACGAAGAAAGTAAAGCTCGCGGTCGGCTGCATGGCGACCTTCCCACATCGCCACCCGGCGCTTTTGGCGCAGCAGTGGGCGAGCTTGGACGTGATCTCCGGCGGCCGCTCCTGGTTGGCGGTCTGCCTCGGCGGTCCCAATGAGCAAAGCCCGGCTCAAGCTCTCGAACACAAAGTCATGGGTATTAAGGACACTGAACGTGTCGGCCGGCTCGAAGAGGGCATCGTGATTTTGCGAAAACTATTTCACGAAGAAAAAGCCTCGCACAAAGGGCGCTTTTATGAATTCGAAGGGGTGACGATTCAGCCGCACCCAGTGCAAAACCCGCTGCCCATCTGGATCGCCAGCAATCCCACGGGGCTT
>DATLCH010000303.1:0-6677 GCA_035526465.1 Candidatus Limnocylindrales bacterium
ACTGCCTGTAGTTTTGTCTGTGCCACAATGCCTCCTAAATTATTTTGGCGTTCTGCTGCAAATTACTGGTTTTAAGTTCAACCAAAAGCGAGAATCGGCGCTTTGGTCGCAAGACTCATTATCATTTTCCACCGTTTATTCAAGCAAAAACTTTCCTACGTTGACAAGCCTTAGCGGATCGGATAGTTTCCGCTGCGTTGCATAAAATAGTTTATGCAAAGTAGCCCGATGAATTTTCCAATCAAGAAATCAAAAACGAAAACGCACGCCGTCGAAAACCTCTCAGCCCGCGTTTACAATCAAATTAAACAATTGATCCTGTGCAACGAAATAATGCCAGGACAAAAACTGCATCATCAACAACTCAGTGAACGTCTCGGCGTCAGTCGCACTCCGGTTCGTGAAGCATTGACCCGACTCGTGCAGGAAGGCTACGTTTCCTTTCTGCCGAACCGCGGTTTTACCTGCAAAGAAATTAGATTACAAGAGGCGGAAGAGCTTTACGAATTACGCGAATCCCTCGAGGCCTTTGCGGTGGAAAAAGCGGTTGAAAATTCGACCGACCAGGGTCTCGCGGAGCTGCGCCAGAGAATGGAATCCTACGGCCATGATGTCTACAACCGATTTACGCGAGACCGCTTGGTCTACGACCAGGATGTCCATCTTCATATCGCGCAAATCGCCGGCAACGAGACTTTAAAAAAGACCTTGAGCCACGTCTTTGAGCGCATCGTGCTCAAACGCCGCACCGACGGTATATACGATGCGGCACGGGGACTTACCGCCCATCAGGAACATGTTCAACTTCTCGATGCGATGACGCGCCGCGACGCGAAAGCAGCCGTTAGCATCGTGCGCCACCACATTCAGGCTGGCAAGCAAAACGTCATTGCCGACCTACGACAGCGTCAAGCGATCCGCGAATTGCGGCCCGCTGACTTAATATAGGACGAAATAAACAATCAGAGAAAGGGAGATTATATGGCAGCAGATCTAGTGATTAAGGGCGGTTGGGTGGTCACACCCGATGCAACATTCAAAGGCGGCGTAGCGATTAGCAATGAGGTCATCGTCGCCATAGGCGCGGACGATTCACTACCCGACGGCAAAGAGGTCATCGACGTCAAGGGGAAACACATTCTGCCGGGTCTGTTCGACGGACACGTTCACTTCCGTGAACCCGGCATGACCCATAAGGAGGATTTCAACTCGGGTTCCACGGCAGCCGTATGCGGTGGCATCACGACGGTGGTGGACATGCCCAACACTGTGCCTCCGACGGCAGACGCCGAGCAAGTTAAAGTTAAAAAGGAGCTTGGCGAGGCCAAATCGTTGGTCGACTTTGGTATTACCGGAGTCGTCGTGCAAACCAACACCAAGGACATCCTACCCATGGCGGCGGCCGGCGCGATCGGCTACAAGATTTTCTTCGGCGAAACGATCGGCAACCTGCCCTTCCCCGATGACGGCATGTGCGTCGAAGCCTTCGACTACATCGCTCAGTCGAAGTTGCCTTTGGGAATCCACGCGGAAAACCGCCAGATCATGGCGTACTGCACCAACAAGCTGAAAACTGAAGGCAAGAATGATCCGCGCTATTGGGAAGCTTCCCGGCCGGATATCTGCGAAGCGGAGTCGGTGCATCATGCGATTTTCTTCGCGGAAACCTTCGGCACCAAACTCCATGTCTTCCACATGAGTTCGAAGCAGGCCGCTTATATGGTCCGCGATGCCAAAGCGCGCGGCATGAGAATCACCGCGGAAACCGGCCCGCATTATTTGCTGCGCGAACCCAATGACATGGACAAAGTCGGTTCGTTGCTGAAAATGAACCCTCCCGTCCGCACCAAAGACCACGCCGAAGTCCTTTGGCAGGGGTTGCGCGAGGGTTTCGTGGATATGTTAGCCACCGACCATTCGCCGCACACGTTGGACGAGAAAGGCTCGGACATCTACGGCAAGCTCACCAAGCCGGCGATTTGGGACTGCATTTCGGGTTTCTGCGGCGTTGAGACTGGCGTGCCGCTGATCTTGACTGAAGTGAACAAGGGCCGCTTGACCTTGAATCAATACGTCAAAGTCGCCTCCGAAAACCCGGCCAAAGTTTGGCAGGTCTATCCGAAGAAAGGCGCGATCCGGCTCGGCTCCGACGGCGATATCACCGTCGTCGACATGGATAAAGAAGGTACCATCGACGTCAATAAGCTGCACAGCAAGAACAAACCGTCGCCGTGGCATGGTTGGAAAGTCAAAGGCATGCCGGTGCTCACCGTTGTGCGTGGTCACGTCCAGATGAAAGACGGCGAACCCTGCGGCAAAGCGATCGGTAAAGCGCTCAAGCCGATCATCTAAGGGTTGGCAAATGGAGTGATGGAGTATTGGGTACGGACTCACCGCGCCCAAACACCCAGTATTTCACACTCCATACGCATCCGCACCCGCCTATCGTCGCAAGGAAGCCATGTGCCTGAGATTACTCGGACGGATTAAGGAATCGTTTCATGAAACGCACGGAAGCATTTGAGATGTTTCAACCGGCCACTCTCGAAGAAGCGAGCCGACTGCTAAAAGAAAAAGGCACCGGCGGTCGTTTTCTCGCCGGCGGCACGGACTTGGTGATCGCCATGAAAGAGAAAGGGCTGCTACCTAAATACATAGTCGATCTGAAGCGATTGCCTGGTCTCGGCGGTATTCGCGAGAACAGCGACGGTAGCATTAGTTTAGGCGCGCTGACCACGTTGCACGAGATCGAAACCTCGGCGCTGATCAAGAGCAAATATCCATTTTTGGCGCAAAGCGCCGCCGAAGTGGGCTCCATACAGATCCGCAACCGTGCCACTATTGGCGGCAACATGGCCAACGCTTCGCCGTCGGCCGATACTTCACCGGCATTGATTGCGCTCGGTGCCAGCGTGACCATCGCCAGTGGCAGCGGTCAGAGGCAAATTGCCGCAGAAGATTTTTTCAGAGGTCCGGGTCAGAATGCTATGAACTCGGACGAGATTTTGACTGAAGTCAACATCCCCAAAACCGGCGCGAACCTGGTCGGCGAATACATCAAATTCTCACCGCGCGAAATGATGGATCTGGCTTACGTTGGGGTTGCCGTAGTTTATAATTTAGCTAGGAGCGATAGAAGATGCACTGGAGTTCGGATCGTTCTCGGCGCAGTTGCCCCGACGCCGATCCGCGCCAAACGCGCCGAAGCGGCTTTGGAAAGCCAGGTACTCAGTGAAGCAGTGGCTGAAAAGGCCGGCCAGATCGCCGCGGAAGAAGCCAAACCGATAAGCGACGTTCGCTCGAGTGCGGATTATCGCCGCGCGATGGTCGGCACTATGACCAAACGAGCCCTGCTCAATGCCGCTGTCGGCGCCGCCAAATCCTGGGTCGAACGGCGCGATCGAAGGTACTAAGGCCACCGCTGATCTGAGTATTGGAGTTGGGTTGAGGTAGGACTTGCCTCAACATTTCAGTACTCCAATACTCCATCACTCGAAGTTCAAGTGAGGTTATCATGAACAAACAAATTGAATTTACTCTCAACGGTAAATCAGTCAGCCGTGAAGTCCCGACGCACCGCCTGCTTCTCGATTTGCTGCGCGATGAGATCGGCATGACCGGCACCAAAGAAGGTTGCGGCACCGGCGATTGTGGCGCCTGCACCGTCCTTCTTGATGGCAAGCCTGTCAATTCCTGTCTGGTGCTTTCCGGCGAACTCGACGGCGCCGACATTGTGACCATTGAGGGGTTGCGAATCGGTCCGGAACTGCATCCGGTGCAACAAGCCTTCGTCCAGGACGGCGGCGCCCAGTGCGGCTACTGCACACCTGGGATGTTGATGATGTCAAAAGCATTGCTTGATGAAAACCCCAATCCAACGGACGAGGAGATTCGCTACGCACTCTCCGGGAATCTCTGCCGCTGCACCGGTTACGCCAAAATCGTTGAGGCGGTAAAAGACGCGGCGACAATAATTCGCAATGGTTAGAAAATGTTAAAAGGACCAAGTCGTTCAATCGCTGCTCTGCTCAAACCGTTGAATCCTTAATAGCGCGGTTTGCGCAACGTACCTGCGAATCTTAATTGGCGGCTGAACAGTTTAAACGGTCTGGACAACTTTTAGGAGTAATTGAGATGGCGGAACTTACTGTAATCGGCAAACCGGTCACGCGCGTCGATGCCAACGAAAAAGTCACAGGACAGATCATTTACGGCTATGATTTGGCCCTGCCGAACATGCTCTATGGCAAGACGCTGTTCAGCCCGAAGGCCCACGCGAAGATTAAGAAAATCGATACCACCAAGGCCAAAGCGCTGCCCGGTGTCGTCGCTGTGGTCACCGGTGCGGATGCTCCTTGGACGCATGGGGAAGCCGTCAAAGACAAGCCTTTCCTCGCCCAGGGCAAAGTGCGTTATATTGGCGAACCTGTGGCGGCAGTCGCCGCTGAGGACGAAGACATCGCCCAAGCCGCGGTCAAGCTCATCAAAGTCGAGTATGAGGACTTACCTGTTTACATCGATCCCGAGGAGGCCTGTAAACCCGGCTGCATGGAGATCCACGAAGATTACGACAGCTATCGTAAGGCCAACTTTATGGTCCGCGGCGCAGCGCCTAACATCGCCGAACATTTCAAACTGCGCACCGGCGACGTCGCCAAAGGATTTGCTGAATCGGATTTAGTGTTGGACGAAAAGTATTTCGTCCCAATCATTCAACATGCCGCAATGGAGCCGCATTCGGCGCATGCCCAGTGGGATAAAAACTCCGGGCGCCTGACGATCTGGGTTGCCAACGATGCGCCTTTCCGCGCACTGCACGAGATCTCCGAAGCTCTCGGCATGGAAAAAGAAAAGATTCGATTCATCAACCCAGCCCAAGGCGGCGGCTTCGGCTCCAAAGGCGGTTTGAAATGCGAACCGATTGCGGTTGCCTTGGCGTTTCATACCAACGGGCGGCCGGTGCGCGTGAAGTTCAACCGAGAGGAAACCTTTATTTCTACCCTGACGCGCCACGCGGCAACGGTCTATTCCAAGACCGGTGTGAAGAAAGACGGCACGCTTGTCGCGAGAGAGATGACCATCTACTGGGATGCCGGCGCCTACGCGGAGAAAAGCCCGACTGTTTGCATTCGCGGCAGCCTGCCCGCGCCCGGTCCATATAGAATTCCCCACGTCAAAGTTGACGGCTATGCGGTTTATACCAACAAGCCGGTTGCCGGTTCTTATCGCGGCTACGGCATTCCTCAGGGCGCCTGGGCCGGCGAACAGCAAATGGATGAACTGGCGCGCAAATTGGGAATTGACCCAATCGACATTCGTATGAAGAATATCTTCGTTGAAGGCGACATGTCCTATTGGGGCGAACAGCTTCACGCTGTCGGCTTGAAGGAAACTTTGATCAAAGCAACCGAGGCAATCGAATACGGCAAGAGATCATCGATCAACAAACCGGGCGTGAAAATCGGCAAAGGCTTCGCCTGCATCCAAAAGCCCACCCGCTCGCCGACGACCTCTAACGCCGGCGTTACCGTGAACGCGCAGGGCGAAGTAACAGTGTTCGCCGGAACCGTGGAAATCGGCCAAGGTTGTAACACGATCCTGTCACAAGTTGCCGCCGAAGAGTTGCGAGTTCCAATGAACAAAGTGCGCATTCACCAACTCGACACTGACGTGATTCCCTACGATGCGTCGACGACCTCGAGCCGGAGCACTTATCACATGGGCAACGCCGTGCGCGGCGCATCGATTCACGCGCGTGAGCAAATCATGGAAGCGGCGGCGCCAATGCTCGAAGTCGGCACACGAGATCTTTCCGTTGCCGACGGCAAAGTCTTCGCTAAAGATCAGCCCCAACAAGCTCTGCCGATCGGCGAGGTGGTCAAACGCAAGCTTGGCATCAATGGGATCGTCCGCGGCGACGCATCCTATACTTACGAGATAGGCAAGGATTTGGACCTGGAAACCGGCCATAGCGATCACGCCTCCGCCTTTTATATGTATGCCACGCAAGCCGCTGAAGTCGCGGTGGACGAAGAGAGCGGGCGCATTCGGGTGTTGAGAATGTCGGCAGCCCACGACGTCGGCAAGGCCATCAATCCGCTTAATTGCGCCGCGCAAATCGAAGGCGGTGTAGTCATGGGTATCGGCTCAGCCATCCATGAAGAGTTGGTAATCGACAACACCGGCAAAGTGCGCAATCCCTCGTTTCTTGACTACCATTTAGTCACTTCGCTCGATTGTCCGGAAATGATCCCAATCATAGTGGAATGCGCCGAGCCCGAAGGACCCTACGGTGCCAAAGGCTTGGGCGAGCCCGGTCTAGCGCCGACGCCGGCCGCCATAGGCAATGCCGTCGCCGATGCCACAGGCGTTCGTATTTACGATTTGCCACTCAAGCCGGAAAATGTTTTTTGGGCGCTGCAGAAGAATAAAAAAAGTGCTGCCTGAGCATTCCGCCTCGAATTTTTGAAGCCCTTCGCTTACAATTTGCCGACCGGTTCTAAGCCGGTGAATTGCCTTGTGATGGAGAAACCCTAAATGCGAACCGCTTTTCGCCAATTGTTCCTGCAGCTAAGTATGGCTGTCTCGATCCTCCCAACGCTTGCGAGCATGGGAGCAGAGACGGGACAGCGCACGGTTCAAACAGTATCGGGCATGCCCGCGGTCATTGACCACAA
>DATLCH010000313.1:0-8173 GCA_035526465.1 Candidatus Limnocylindrales bacterium
CGGAGAAAATAAGGTTGGGTGAGCTGGAGATTCGGCCGGATAGCAAAGCCGACGTCGGTAGAAAAGGTTTTTTGAGTCATGCGGTTCGTCAAATCCCGCGTCCGGGACTACAAAAAAAACAGCGGTCACTAAGACCGCGTCACCTGTAACCAGCAAGTAAGTTATACAACAGACGCAAAGGTCGCGTCAAGCTCGACGCAAAATTGACTAAAACATCAACAGCCTTTTCGATAATTTACGTCTAAAATTTCGAACCGTAATTGGATTTAAGATTCCTAAACCAGATGAAATTAAATCGACTCGTCAAGTTCCAGAGCCATTGTAAATGCATCCTCGCCATTGTCAGAGTAGTAGCCCCTGCGCAGCCCCGTTTTGATAAATCCCAGTGATGCATAAAGCCTCTGAGCTGCTTGGTTTGACTGGCGAACCTCAAGTGTAACACGAGTAGCGGATTGCACCTGAGCCGCGGTCGTAACTTGACGCAGCAGCATACGTGCAATACCGAGGCGACGTAGCTCTGGAGCAATCGCCAGGTTATGAACGTCAATAGATCCTGGGAGCAGCCAAAACAGTACGTAGCCCCCGATCCTACCGTCGATATCGGCAACAATCGAGCGCGCACATGCGGTTTGCAGTTCCTGAAGAAAAAAACCCAAACTCCAGGGATAACGATAAGCCGAGCGTTCGATCACCATAACCTCTTCAAGATCGTCCTTAGTCATAGGCCTAAAGAGTACCTGCTTGCCACACACAAAAAAGCCACAGGAAGTTTCTTCCTGTGGCATCTCGGTCGTGGCGAGATTTGCTTTTGATGATAAATCGATCGAAGCCACTCTATTCAATTAGGCTTTAACGAGCAGTACTTCTAAATTTTTATTATGAAATTGATGAACAAAACCGGAGATCCGTTCGCGAAATGCAATCACACTGGTAAATTCCGGCGGAAATGCGCCGACGCTCGAGGTTATTTTTCGGACCTTCTCATCCGTACACTTTCCCTTAACTATCAACTGACCGTCTTGCAGCAACAAGTCGTAATCGTAATCCGGCATTTCGTCCGACAGCTGATCACGATTCTTAATGCCGATCTCCGGAAGCCAACGGGGAAACTCCATGCGCATTAGAAAAGCCCCACCGAACTCCTCAACTGTATAGATATTGCCGTAACGCCGCTCTCGTTCGCGCTTGTCGACAAACCCTTTGGAGTAAAAACCCTCAACCGGGATCGGCATCTCTCGGACCAGCCCGAAGCGCTTTGATAAAAGTGAATTCGCCACCAACGCGAGAGGAACACCGTAGAACGCGGGGGGGAATTCCATTTCTTCCGAAGGCTTCGCTCTGAACAAACCATCCTTCAGGCGAAATATTCCTTCCAATACAGCAACCAATAACCCGACCAGCAAGTAAATATTGACGCCCTTGTCGAAAATAAATCCCGGGTCGCCATGCCACGCGATGCCAATAACGGCAGCGATCAAGGGATAAAGCACCGCATTGTGAACGATGTTCACCGCTGTGCTGCCGGCAGCCGTAAAGAACGGACTCTGCACCGCATGTTCCAAATGCTTTTTGGTAGTGTGCGGCAACGCGCCGATCAGTGGCTGCGCGAGAATCACAGCGGCACGAAACCATCCGGACTGCGTCGAGCCGCCGGAGCGAAACTGCTTCATCGCTTCGTCGAAACTCACCGGTAGCTCATGGGGAAAGTTCTTCTTCGGTCGCGGTTCTTTCTTTACCTGCGCTGGTACCGACACTGGCTTTGCCGATGCGACTGGTGGGGGCGGCGCTTTAGCGATCACGGGAGCTGCAGCAGGTTTTATTGTAGCAACCGGTGCTGTCGGGGTCGTCAGTGGCGAAGCCGGAACCGCCGGAGCGACAGCGGCGACGCCTTTGCGAAAACGCGATTGAAAATTATCGCCAATCGTAAGCTCAGGATGTAACGTGCGCGCGCGAGCGATCAACACATCTTCAGTTTCAATATTCTGCGGATCGGTCACACAGACATCGACTGGGCACACCGCAGCACAGGCTTCGTAATCATGGAAGCCCACGCATTCCGTACAGAGATCAGGGGCAATGACGTAAACGGGATCGCCCTGGCTAATTGCATTATTGGGACATTCAGGTTCGCATGCCCCGCAATTAATGCAGTCGGCCGTGATCATCGTCGCCATGGATAAACTCCTTGTAACCTTTCAATTTGCTTACTTGTTTCGTAGCGGGAAGTCAATAAATCCGCGCTTATTGCATGTCGCAAACAGAACATGTTACCTATTTCGACGAGGGCGGCGTACCCAAGTGGTTAAGGGAGAGGTCTGCAAAACCTCGATGCAGCGGTTCGAATCCGCTCGCCGCCTCCACTTCTTCCGCGGAATATAGCCGTACCGTGCAACCACTTCGACAGCGGCGTAATCTCAATTTCGAACTATTCCCAACAATTTGTCGAGTTCGCCGGTAGCATCAAGCAGCCTAGCTTCGTCATAACCGCCGATCGCACGCCCGTCGATGAAAATTTGCGGCACCGTACGGCGGTGAGACAGTCGTTCCATTTCTTTGCGTTTTTCCGGTTCGTCGGTAACGTCGATTTCGTCAAACGCCACAGATTTGGAACGCAGAAGCGCTTTCGCACCGTGGCAGTACGGGCACCAGTTAGTCGTGTAGATGGTTATTTGGGCCATGCTGATTTTCTCCAATGTTAATCTCTTTAATCATTTTAAAACTTTTGCTTGAAAGCCTCTAGTGATTTTGTAATTACTGTCGCGTGAAACTCGTCGGTCTCACAGGCGGCATCGCATCCGGCAAAAGTACAGTAGCGAGAATTTTAAAAGATCTCGGTGCAGCGATCGTCGATGCCGATGCGCTTTCCCGTGAAGTTGTCTCTCCCGGTCAAGATGGTTGGCATGAGATCGTCGCGACTTTTGGCCCTGAGGTACTCCAGGCTGACCAAACTCTCGATCGCCAAAAGCTTCGAAAACTTATCTTCAATAATCCTGAAGCACGCAAAAAACTCGAGGCGATTATTCATCCCCGTGTCCGCGCTCTCGCCGAAGAACGCATTCGCGAGTATGGCGACGCCGGATATGCGATCGTAGTTTACGAAGTGCCGCTGCTGTTTGAAGGAGGGCTACAGGAATGGCTCCGACCGGTGATTTTGGTGGCGTCAGACGTCAATATTCAACGCCAGCGATTGCAGCAACGCGACGGTCTGGACGCCGAAGCGGCGCAGAAACATATCGATGCGCAAATGAGTTTGGTAGAAAAACGACGGCTGGCCGACTACGTCATCGAAAACAACGGCACATTGGCAGATCTCGAAGCGCAAGTGCGCGCCGTTATAGCCGAGATCCAGGCTACTTAACTCTTTCCTGATACGATCCATCGGTCGGATCGACTCGCACTTTATCGCCAACTTGAACAAACGGCGGCACCAACACCATAACGCCGGTCTCCAATTTTGCCGGTTTGTAAGAAGCGCTCGCGGTAGCCCCCTTCATCGACGGCTCGGTATCGACTACTTGCAAGTCGACCGTCGACGGCGGGTTGATCCCGACTGGTTTGCCGTCGTGGAACTCGATGCCGACCATGGAGTTGGGCAATAAATAATTCAACAGATCGCCGATGTCCTCGGCACTGAGCGTGATCTGCTCGTAATTTTCGGTGTCCATGAAAGTGTGCATTTCGCCTTCGGCGTAGAGATATTGAAATTGGCGATTGTCCAAGATCGCCTGATCGACGCGGTCTTCCGAGCGGAATTTATATTCCGTGCCAACGCCGGTGCGAAGACTCTTCATCTTGGTCTGCATAAAGCCGCGCTTGTTGCCGGGGGTCAAGTGATGCACCGCGGTGACGCGATAGAGATCACCTTCGTGAATTATAATCATGCCCGGCCGCAGTTGAGTTGCCTGAACCATTTCACCCTCTTAGTCGAAAAAGTATTTGAGTTGTTAACAGTTTCCCGCCGGCGCTTCAATGCAAGCGGTCGCCTAGGCGTATAGGCCGCGCCAGAGCATCGCTTTGGTGACGCGCTCGATGCCGATCATGAGAGCGGCCATACGCATGTCGACTTTTTGCTTTTGGCTCATCTCGAGCACTTCGTGAAATGCCTTGACGAGAATATCGCGCAATTTCTTAGTGACCTCGTCTTCGGTCCAGAAAAAATTCTGCAAGTCCTGCACCCATTCGAAATAGGACACGACAACTCCACCGGCATTAGCAAGAATATCGGGAATAACAAAAATTCCTTTATCACGTAAAATCGCGTCGGCTTCCGGCGTGGTCGGACCGTTAGCGCCCTCGGCTAACACTCGGCACTGAATGCGTGCAGCATTGTTTTTCGTGATCTGCATTTCCATAGCCGCCGGCACCAAGATGTCGCATTTCAGCTCCAGCAGTTCCGCATTGGTGATTTTGTCGCCATACGGGCAGCCTTCGAGACTATGATTCTTGTCCGCGACCTCGAGTAATTGGTCAACCGGCAAACCCTTCGTATCGACAAAGCCGCCGGTGCGATCGGCAATGCCGATCACTTTGACACCGATACCGGCCAGCTCTTTGGCCGCCACCGAACCGACATTGCCAAACCCCTGGACCACCGCCGTGCATTTCGCGAGATCGATGTTTAAGTGCTTGGCCGCCTCGATGATCGTGTAGACTACGCCGCGACCCGTCGCTTCGCGGCGGCCGACGGTGCCGCCGATGGCAACCGGTTTGCCGGTGACAATCTCCGGCACGGCATAGCCTTTGTGCTGGGAGTAAGTATCCATGATCCACGCCATAACCTGCTCATTGGTGCCCATGTCGGGCGCCGGCACGTCTACTTCAGGTCCGATGAAGTTCAGTAACTCGGCGGTGAAGCGCCGGGTCATGGATTGAAGCTCGTGACGCGACAGCTCAGCCGGATCGCAAGCGATGCCGCCCTTGGCGCCGCCCAGCGGCAAACCAACCAGCGAACATTTCCAGGTCATCCACATCGCAAGCGCCGACACCTCGCCGAGGTTAACCGCCGGATGATAGCGAATGCCGCCTTTAAACGGTCCCAGCACATCGTTGTGCTGCACGCGATAGCCGGTAAAGACATGGACCCGGCCGTCATCCATACGCGTCGGCACACTGACGATCATCGCACGATCTGGCCGGCGCAAACGGTTTGCTAAATTTGGGTCGACACCGAGTTTGCTGGCAGCGACATCGAACTGCTGTACCGCCATCTCGTTAGTTTCACTGCGCCATTCCAGAGTCGCCATAATCCTCCCGCTCGCTAGGTTGACGAAACACCGGCTCTAGCCCGGCGGCCAGGTCATCTGCCGGCCGCCCAGAAGGTGGTAGTGAAGGTGAAAAACGGTTTGTCCGGCATCGCGACCCGAGTTGACTACCAGGCGAAAACCCCTATCGGCAATCCCCTGCTCGCGCGCCAATCGGCCGGCGACCTCAAAGATCCGTCCGATCACGCCGCTATCGACCGCCTCGATGTCGAGCACGCTGGCAATGTGCTTACGCGGTATGATGAGAATATGCACAGGTGCCTTGGGCGCGATGTCCGTGAACGCCAGCACCGCATCGTCTTGATAAATCAAGTTAGCTTTGATCGTGCCGTCGGCAATGCCGCAAAATAGGCAGTCGGCCATGGACATCTCCTTGCATGCAGTTGTGAAGGGGATTTTTACTCGTCGGCGGCGCCGGGCAGCTTGGCATAGATCTGCCCGTCGACGGTCTCGATTGGCAGGCTTTGCAGCGAGAGCCCGACGCAGGGGCCCCAAATGCATTCGCCGGTAGGCGGCTCAAAGACCGCGCCGTGGGTAGCGCACATAAGGTAACGATTGTCAGAGCTGAAGAACTGATTGTTAACCCAGTCGAGGGTGATGCCGGTATGGGGACATCGATTGATATAGGCGAAGTGTGTGCCGTCGAAATTGACGAGCAACGCTTCAAACTCGCGCCCGGCACGCTTCATGGTAAATTTTTTGCTCTTGCCATGCGGCAATTCGCCGACTGTGCCGACCAATTTGCCTGATGGTTTCTTCGCTGCAGTCATAGCAGATCTTTTATCCTATTCTCCCATGGGCCTCAAATCGCCCTCCGGGCAGCCCACCAACACCTCACCGCGATCGATCTGTACCGGCAAACGATAGAGCGACTCGCCCTTGCATGGCCCCGAGACACATAACCCGCTGGCGAACTCATAGAGAGCACCATGGGTGTAGCATTGCAGGTACCGGCCGTCGTCGCTAAAAAATTCATCGCGAACAAAATCCAACGGCGTCGGCATATGGCGGCAACGATTCACATAGGCGTAGTAGTTACCCTGATCGTTGATAAGAATCGCGTCAAGCCGGTACTGCTGGCAAATTAGCCAGAACTTCTTGACCGCGCCCGGCTGCACCTCGTTGACCCGCGCAACCACCCGGCCGCCGGTGCGGCTCTCCGCCGCCATGCGGTTGCGATCGCGCACGAAGATCCTCCGCCGGACCATCAAACCGATCAAATAAAGCACAAGAAAAATAAGCGAGAGATAGATCGTCAGCGCCATGAGCGGATCGCGCAGAGAGCTAATCGGATTGCTTGTTGACGCTGTTTCGAATGCGCTTGACCTCAGGCGCAGTTTGGCGGCCAGAGATTCCCATCACCTTCATCAACTCGCTGGTCATTTCAGCAGTCACCTGATCGCGTACGCTACCCTTGCCATCGGGATCAGCGTCGAGAAATTTTAGAATCTTGTCCTTAGCGACGCCGGTTTCCGCCAGACCGTCAAGGAACTGGACAAATCCCACTTTGCCGCGCAACTCCTCGACTCGCGCCAAAAGTAATTTGCAATCGGCGCAGACTCTCCCGAAAAACCCGGCGCGCTCGCCACAATAAATGCATTGCCGCATAATGGTTCTTTGGCCGATTAACAGACTATTTGGCACCGTTCATCGCCGCTGCCCACAGACCTTGCAGTCCCGGTGTCAGCGCAGCGCTCGCTGCGACCACGCCGCGATGCTTGGCTGGCTGTCGATTAAACCTCATGGCGTGGCCATCGCCGTCAACCACGGCGCCGCCCGCTGCCTCGACCATTAGGACACCAGCGCAGATGTCCCATTCGTGAATCGATCGGAAAGTCAGGGTGCCGTCACCATCGCCGCCGGCCACTTTGGCCAGGCGATAGGCGATGCTCCCCACCGGCTCGATAGCGCAGCGGTCGACGAACACTTGAAACCTTTTCGCCGGTTCGGAGCGACTGACCAATAGCCGCGCGCCGTCGATCTGTTCGCGGCTCGTGACGTGGATAGAGTTGTCGTTCAAGAAAGCGCCATGCCCGGCCGCCCCAGTGAAAAATTCCCCCTGCGCCGGGTTATACACCACGGCCGCCTGCGCCACACCGTCGACGACGAAGCCGATGGAGATCGCAAACTGCGGCACTCCTTCGATGAACTCCTTGGTACCGTCGATGGGATCGACTACCCAGACGCGCGGCAACGTCAAACGCCGCTCGCTATCCGCATCCTCCTCCGATAACCAACCGTCATCGGGAAAAGCATCAGCGATGCGCTCACGGATGATCCGGTTGGCTTCGAGATCTGCCGTCGTCACCGGATTGTTTTTACTTTTCTCGCGGACATCGTATTTGCCGCGAAACAGGCCCATGATCGCGGCGCCGGCATCGCGCGCCGCCTGCTCGGCGATGCCGAGCTCTTCGCTGAATTGAAAATCGATGGTCACATTTATCCTTTCGCTGATAGCGGACTGGTTAATTAAACACGACAACCTGAGGCGCAGCAAATGGCTCGGTAAACAGTCAGCAAGGCAACTCTTCAACGCCGTGGATTATTCGCGCACCGGCAAGAGACATTTCCTCCAGCGCCCGAGCCGAATCGCCAGGGACCAAATCAACTCCGCGAATCGCATCCAAAAGAACCGTCGCGTCAAAACCTTGCTGCAAACCGTCGAGCACCGTCTGTCTTACACAGTAGTCGGTCGCAAGGCCGCCGACAAAGATGTGCTCAACTCCGCGGGCACGCAGCAAAACCGCTAAATCGTTACCGTGTTCATCCAACGCGTCAAAGCCGGAATAGCTATCGGCATCGGCCATTGTCCCTTTCGAAAGAACGGTCGCAGTCGAACTTAGTCGCAGAGCCGAATGAAACTCGGCCCCCAGGGTATTCTGCACGCAGTGCACCGGCCAGACGCCTCCGTA
>DATLCH010000315.1:0-4685 GCA_035526465.1 Candidatus Limnocylindrales bacterium
AGGACTTTGTCCGGTGAGATCGAGTTGAACAGTGTTAGCGGACATCAACAAATTGAGTAGCGATGGACTGATGGATTAGAGAGTTTTTTCGGCACTCCATACTCCAGGACTCGAGGACTCCAGTGGATTATTGCTTGAACCGTGAGAACACTTGCAGCGCATTCTGGTCGAAGATCTTCGCCTTGTCGTCTGTCGTGAGCCAAGGAATGCTGTCGATGTTTGGTTTCACGTCGTCGTACCATTTGCCGGTGCGCGGATCAGTCTTGGAGCCTGCGCCCGGGCGCTCGGTGCCGAACAAGCAGCGCTCCGGTCCGCAGATGCGAAACAACAACTTCAATGACTCGATGTTGTACAACGCGGTATCGAAATAGAGTTGTTTCAGGCGCTGATCGAAATTCTCGGTATCGTTAGGGCCGCGCAGCTGGGAGCGCCAACGGCCGACCTGGTAGGGCACCGAGCCGCCGCCATGGGAAATGATCAATTTCAATTTGGGAAAATCCTTGAACACATTGGAGTCGACTAAGGAAAGAATCGCGATGCTCTCCTCGGTAATAAAATGACCATGGAATGACTCGCGCGGATTCTTGCAGCTTGCGCCGTGGACCAAACCGGGAATATCCATTTTGACCATCTTTTCGTACAGCGGGTACCAATATTCGTTGCCCATGGCCGGCGTCATGCCATCGCCTTCACCGGGGTCGGGGTTGATCATGATCCCGACAAATCCCAGGTCATTGATGCAGCGATCGATTTCTTCGAAAGAATTGGTCACCGGCACTCCGGCATTTTGCGGCAGGCCGCCGATGGCGCGGAATTTATTCGGTTCCATTTTCACTTGCAGCGCCAGCGCGTCGTTGACTGCCTGGCAGTACCAATGAACGATCTTCTCCGGCTTGGCCGAATGCATCATAGTGTAGGGGCGCGGCGAGATAAACGCGAAATCCGTGCCGACTTCGCCGAGAACTTCAGAATGGCGGTGACCATGCCATTTCGCTTCCTGAATATGTTTCTCGCTAACGACCACTCCGCGTGGCCGGTGAAAGCCCGCGCTGTTGATCAGCCCAGCCTGAAATGTCTGCAATTGCTCACCGGCAACGATATGATTGTGGATATCGATGACCATGAAACGATCCTCCTGAGTAAATGGTCACTCTACCTAACAGACAAAGGCGGGAAGGAGCAAGCAGGGTTGGAGCGATCGAGTATTGGAGCAATGTCCGATTCGAAACCCGATCATCGACTACTCCAGCACTGCATTACTGCGGGCGACCTTCCTTGGCGGTTTCAACATCAAACTCAATAGCGCGGACGTCATCAGCACCGCGCCGAAAATCGCGAACGACAATCCGTAGCCGCCCGTGATGTCAAATAGGAAACCAAAGAATGGCGGCCCCATGGCCGCGAGAATCTGCGAAACCAGCAACCCCATGCCGCGAATGCTCCCGAGCGAGCGCCGCCCGAAATAGCCGGCCCACAGCGTATCGGGTAGAACCATATTGCCGCCGAGACCGATGCCATAGAGGAAAAAACCCAGATAGAGACAAATGATATTACCCGTCAAGATCGCGATGGCTAAACCGATCGCTTGAATCACAAAGCGCAGAGTCGCGGCGTAGCGCGGACCGATGTGATCTGCAAGCACGCCCCAGAGTAACGGCGAAGCCAATTGCATCGAAGCGATAATACTCATCACCGTGGCTGCGATCACCGGCGAATAGCCGACGTCGGTGACATATGAATAAACATGTAAATTGAGGCCGGTGACACCCATGCTGGAAATGCCGAAGGTGATCACCAGCAGCCAGAACGCCGAAGTCCGAATTGCTTCCGCTCGGCTCCACAGCGCTTCTTGCTCACCGCTGTCCGCTGGGCCGATATCTCGTTTCGAAGTCGCGTCAGGCTCGCCGATCAACTCGGTTGCGCCGTCTGGCAACAGCCCCATGGACTCGGGCGAGCGACGGATCACCAATAACGCTGGCACCACCAAAAGCACCAACGTCATGACACCGAAAACGAACCAAGTCTGACGCCAGCCGAGCGTCAAGATAAGCCACGCGGCGAGCACCGGCATGCAGACTTTGGCAAAGCCGACGCCCATGCTGGAGCAGGCCAGAGCGCGGCTGCGCTGGCGCACGAACCACTGAGCAATGATCACATTGACGACCATGTAACCCATCATCGAATCGCCCAGCGATACTAGGGTCAAGCGAATCGCCGCGAACTGCGCAAAGTTTTCCACATGGGTAAGAAGGAAATAACCGAGCGCGACAATTGTCGTGCCGATCACCATGAGCCAGCGGCCGCCGTAACGGTCGACCAGCGTTCCAACCAGCGGCGCGATGCACGCGGAGATAATCCCTTCGCCCGAGCGCAGCAATGAGAACACACCGCGCGAAATGCCCAAGTCAGCGGTCAGTGGTTTTAAGAAAATACTCATCGTGCTCGCCAAGGCGAACGACGACGCCACGTTGGCGAGAAACCCGACGGCAACGATGTACCAACCGTAAAAAATCTTGGGCTTAGCTGTGCGGTGGGCTAACTCTGCGGCGGATTCCACAACATCGGTTTAGCAGGAAACGCCGGGCGCTCGCAATTGAAGCGAGAGATTCGCCAAGAATCGCGTTGCGACACATGCCACCTCCGTGAGATAGCTCGCCTTGAGATGGACTTACCCTATGTCTGCCAGTACGGGCGGTTATTCTTTGGCAACGATGTTTTCGGTCGATTTCGCGGTCGGTTTTAAGTTATCTTGCGGTTTTTTCGACTCGATCAGCGCTCGCATATTCTCGATGCGTTCGTCGCTGCTTGGATGACTGGACAGAAATGGAATGCGAAAGCCGCTACTCGATTTCAGCATTAATTCATGCAGCCGGATTGCTCCCTGGGGGTCGTAATGGTTGGCAAGCATGTAATCTAGACCCAATGCGTCGGCCTCGCGCTCTTGGTCGCGGCTGTAGGACGAACCGATCGCATCTACAGCAAGACCGCTGAGCAAACCGCCTGCCGGCACGCCGGCCATTCCCAACCCGGCGCCGACAACCGTGCCGATGAGATCGAGCGTGTTCGAACGCACGCGCCCCGATGCTTGATGATCCTTAGCCAGATGCGCCGCTTCGTGGCCGATCAGTGCAGCGTACACATTGGCGTCATCGCCGACCAACTTTACCATACCGACATTGATGCCCATGACATTTCGTCCAGTCGCATCAGGGCCGACAAACGCGTTGGGCTCGTCACCTATGGCAATGTACAGTTCGCTTTGGACGTTGGCCGTGCGGCTGATTCGAATATGCGCTAAAAGCATTTCCTGCATGGTGCGAGTCGATACTATGATGAGAAGCTCGCCGTTCGGGCCGTCTAATTGGACTTGTGGACTCGGCAAAAGAACAACGTCCTTGACCCGCCAAATGAGTACATGTTGCTGTGTTGAGCAACTCACGCAACTCAGAAGTGCTAAAATTCCAATGAACGATTTCATCGCTGTCTCGTCTAATCTTTGACGCCATCGCCGGTACACGTTAAGCGTAAGACGAAAGGACCCTACTCCTTTAGCGTGCAATCATCGACAATGAAAGGACCGGGCATGAAACCAATACTATTAACCATAATCGCGATTCTATCGTTCAGTGCTACCGCCGCTGCTCAACAACGTCCCGAACGGTCACGGCCGCCATCGATTTCGGTCAACGGCGAAGCGACGATCGCCGCAGAACCCGACCAAGCGCAGATCGATATCGGCGTCACTACCCAGGCGCGCACTGCGCCGGACGCTTCGCGCGAAAATGCCGAACGGCTTGGCCGCGTCCTCGCCGCCGTGAAAAATCTTTTGGGCAAGGGCGACGAAGTAAAAACCAGCGGTTACGCGCTCAACCCGCAATACCGCTATCCCCAAGGCGGCAAGCCGGAAATCGTCGGCTACACCGCCACCAACATAGTCCGCATCAAAACCGCCAAACTTGATGAAGTCGGCAAAATGATCGACGTGGCCATGCAAGCCGGGGCGAATAACATCAACCGTCTGGCGTTCACACTCAAAGATGAAGAAGGCGCTCGCCTCGACGCGCTCAAACAAGCCACCGCGAAAGCCAAGGCCAAAGCCGAAGCGATCGCCGCATCGTTGGGACTGAAGGTCGTAAAAATCGCCTCGGTAACCGAAGGCGAACGCTCTTTCCAACCGGTATTTCGTCAACTGCCGATGGCAAGAGGCGAAGTGGCGGCAGCCGCCGCGCCGACGCCGATCGAGCAGGGAACGGTTGACGTCAGGTCCACGGTATTGCTCGTGGCCGAAGTGACCGAGCGTTAATTTTCGAAGTGTCTCAGCAATAAGTGATCGTCTCTCTCTGATATTTCACGCTAGTCAGCAACAAACTGCTTTCCTTGCGATTGATCATAGACGCACTGGAGTGATGAAGTTCTGGAAGTCGCGATCTGACCCGCTACTCCAACACTCCATCTCTCCAATTTTCTCATTACCCGGAAAACTTCCCGGGATCTTTATAGTAATTTTTGTAGTACCACTCGGCGATCTCCCATGCCGTCGTGCGCCATACGCCCTCGTGGGAACACATATAATCGAGTGCCATTTCCAAATACTTGATGCGGAACGGCATGCCGATGACGAACGGATGGAGCGGCAAGCACAGCACCCGGCCGCCCGAGGCGCTGTCTTTGTAGAGCGTGTCGAA